>JAKLJF010000037.1 GCA_023151335.1 Thermoanaerobaculia bacterium
TTGTTTTTCCAACCATTTTACTAATTTCGGCGCCGTATTCTCACACCGCGGACGCCTATGCATTCAAGACTTACGCCTGTCATAGTCTTGTTCATCTTTATATTGCCCCGGCCTGACGGGGTTATGGGGCAGACTATGAATCCGCACGCCGGCGCGCCGGCTGCTTCACCTGAAATCTGCGACAACGGCGCCGACGACGACAACGACGGCTACGTCGATTGTTACGACGCCGATTGCCAGTGTTTCAACGGCACGGATTGTTCCGTTACCGAACTGCCCTCCGATTTCCGGGCGCGCCTGGCCTGGCAATCCGCGCAGAACGGGCCTTCCGTGACGGCTGTGCCCGCGGTGGCCAACATGAATCCCTGGCAGGACAGCCTGCCGGAGATCATCGTGGCGGCCGCGGCGCCCAACGGTTCCAGCCTGGCCAACCGCATCCTGTTTTTCCGCGGCGACGGCTCCAACCTGGCCAGCCCGCTGGTGCTGACCGTGCCGGGCGGTTTCGATCCCTATCCCGTGCCCGGCCCTACCATCGGCGACATCAATGCCGACGGCCGGCCCGAACTCATCATGTCGTGCAACGACCGGCGCATCCGCGTTTTCCGGAATTACACCGAAACGCCCGGCGCGCCCATGAGCCTCTGGATCACTTCTTCCGGACAGCTGGATTACACCGATCAGAAACCTTACCTGGCCGATTTCAACGGCGACGGCATTGCCGAGATTTACGCCGGCAGCGATATTTTCCAGTTCGATTTTTCCAATCCGGCGAGCCCGCAGTTGAACAAAGTGATCAACGGGCCGGGATATATCGGGCAGGCCATGTACAGCGTTTACCAGGAAGGCACATGCAGTCCTACTGCCGCTGACCTGCTGTCGGTGGCCGATTGTAACGGCGATCCGGATTGCGCGGGCCTCGAACTGGCAGCCGGTCCGGTGATCTATTCCATCGACCTCAGCCCTGCCGACGGCGACGGCTATCAGATCAAAATAAAACGCGACCTGAACCAGCTCAATCCCGGCAACGCTTTCGGCGACGGCTATACCGCCGTGGCGGATACGGACCTGGACGGCACGTTGGACGTGGTGGTCAGCGCCCGGCGCAACAATGCGCAAACAGGCGTGTATGTATGGAACAAAAACGGCCTGTTGCGCTTTTTTGCCTACCCCGCCGGCAACGCCCGCAGCGGCAGCCTGGCCTGCATCGCCAACCTGTACGACGACCGCACCCGCGGTTTTGCGCAGGATTTTCCGGAAATTCTCGTGTGCAATGCCTATAACCTGAACTGCTTCAACCTGCAGGCCGCGCAGGCCACCCCGGCCACGCCGTACTGGTGGAGCCTGCCTACCGAAGACTATTCCGGATTCACCGGCTCCTCCGTGTACGATTTTAACGGCGACGGCATTTTCGAGGTCGTGTACCGCGATGAGGACCATTTCCGCATTCTGTACGGCGGCCCCGCGCCTTTCCCGGCAGGCGTTGATGCCGAACGCAACTGGTTCAAAATTCCCTGCGGCTCGCTCACCGCCGACGAATATCCCATCGTGGCGGACGTGGACAACGACGGCGAAACCGAGATCGCCGTTACCGGTTATCCCTTTTCCGGATACAATTCGCCGATTTCCGATTACCGGGGCCGCCTGCGGGTGTTCGAATCGGACGCCGAACCCTGGGTGCCCTGCCGCAACGTGTGGAATCAGTACAATTATTTCGTAGTCAATGTAAACGACGACCTGAGCATCCCGGCACAGCAGCAAGGGCATCACCTCGAACTGCCCGCCCCGGGCACGGGCAACAGGCCCCTGAACCGCTATCTGTCGCAAAGACCCCTGCTCGACGAAAACTTCCAGCCTTTCCTGCCCGTGCCCGACGCCCTGGCCTCGGTGGAAGAACTGGTTTGCGCCGACAGTATCTTATATGCCCTGGTCAAAATATGCAACAACGGCAGCCACCGGCTGAAAAAAGGCACGGCAGTAACCTTTTATAGCGCCGATCCAACCGCCTCGGCGGCGCCAGTGCTGGGCAATGTGCAGTTTACCGACGCGGAAGTGGGCATTGGCGAATGTCATGCTTTCCTGTTCAGCGTTCCCTTTCATTCGGGTACGCTGTATGGCGTGGTAAACGATGACGGCTCTAAGGCGCGTCCTTTCGATTTAAACCTGGACTTCCCGGTGACCGACCAGATCGAATGTTACTGGCCCAACAATATTTTTCAATTCGAATTTGAACAAACCCTGGCGCCGTTCGATCTCGGCCCCGATTACGCTTCCTGCAAGGATACCGCCGTTCTGCTGAATGCCGGCGCCGGCCACCTGTCGTACCGCTGGCAGGACGGGAGCGCCGACAGCGTGTTGCTGGCGCAGGGGCCGGGCCTTTATTGGGTGGAGGTTTCCGGACACTGCATGGCCAAACGGGCGGATACCTTGTTGATCACGGCCTACGGTTATCCGCAAATCCAACTGGATACGGTGAACGGCGATTGTTTTGGCAAACCGGCCGCGGCGAGCGTACAGGCAGGCGGCAATAATTTTCCATTCAGCTACGCCTGGTCGACCGGGAGCCACGACGCATTCATCGAAGGAATACCCGACGGCGTTTATACCGTTTCCGTCACCGACGCCAGGGGTTGCCGCTCGGTCGATTCCACCTGGGTGGAGGCCGGCGGATGGCTCCAGGTACAACCGCAAGTCAGCGCGATCCGTTGCGCCGGGCAAGCCGGTGCAATTGATTTGCCGGTAGTCGCGGGCAAAGCGCCTTTTACGTATAATTGGTCGACGGGGGCAAGCGACAGCATTTTGCAACAGGCGTTTGCCGGCGAATACACCGTTCTGGTAACGGATGCCGACGGCTGTATGCAAACATTGCATATTTCCATGCCGGAACCGGCGCCCCTGCAGAGTCAGGGCCTGCATGTCCGGCCGGCCTGTCCGGGCGAATCCAATGGAAGCGCCGTTTTTGCCGGCGCTGCGCAGGGTACCCCGCCGTACAGCTGGCTGTGGTCGACCGGCAGCGATTCCAGTGCTGTAGCCGGGTTATCTGTTGGCGTTTACCAGCTGACCGTTGCCGATGCAAACGGCTGTACGGTGGTGGAAGCGGTGAATATTCCGGCGTTTGAAATGCCGGGGCTGACAAGCCAGGTCGCCGACGTAGCCTGTGCCGGCGGCGCCGATGGCGCCGTTTTTCCGGAACTGTCGGGCGGTTCGCCGGGTTTCGGATTTGCCTGGTCGGACGGACAAACCCAACAGAATATTGAAAACCTGACTGCCGGCGCGTATTCCCTTACCCTGACTTACGCGGATGGCCAATGTCGGCGGGTTTTTGATTTTCAGGTAAAAGAGCCGCTTCCATTGGTCAGTGCGGGTACCGGTGCGAAGGCCGCATGCCCTGGCGCGTCGGATGGAAGCGCGGTTTTTCTGGGCGCTTCACAAGGTACGCCGCCCTATACTTTACACTGGTTTAACGGCCTTGGCGCTGACACGGTAAGCGGTCTGCCCGGCGGCTATTACGGTATAACGATCAGCGATTCGAAGGGGTGCACCCTCGTTGATTCAGTGTTTGTGCCCGAATTTGAAGCGCCGTCGGTGACGGATACGCTTCGGGATGTTTCCTGTTATGGCTTCAGCGACGGCCGGCTTGCCGTCGGGATATCGGGCGGTTCGCTGCCGGTTTCCTATTCCTGGTCGAACGGCAGTACGACGTTTGTGGCGCAAGACCTCGTCGCCGGTACCTACCGGCTGATTTTAAGTTTTGCCGGAGGCAAATGCGCCAATGAATTCCATTATGAGATCGGGCAACCCCTGCCCCTGCAAAGCGCGGGGATAACGGCGGCGCCGGCCTGCCCCGGCGAGGCGAACGGGGCGCTTGTTTTTGGCGGCGCCGCGCAGGGTACGCCGCCATATCAGCTGCAATGGTCAACGGGTGGCGATCTGCCCGAATTGCATGCGCTTTTAGCCGGGACGTATCAGATCACGGTCACAGACGCCAATGGCTGCACGCTGACGGATACGGCAACAGTGCCGGAATACGAAGTGCCGCTGATAAACAGCCAGGTTGCGCCGGTTTCCTGTTTTGGCGGGCAGGATGGCGCTATAAGCATTGCTCTTGCCGGCGGCGCGCCGGATTTCGGATACTGGTGGTCGAACGGGAGCGCGTTGCCCATTTTGGAAAATTTATTGCCGGGCAACTACGAACTGACCCTGACGTATGCCGGCGGTAAATGTTTTTTGAACGCCGCGTATCAGGTGGGCGAACCACCGGCTTTACTGATACAGGATGCCGTGGTGACGCCGGTGCGTTGTTTCGGCGGTCTCGACGGGGCGGTGGACGTTTCGGCAGATGGCGGCACGCCGCCATATCAGTTCAACTGGTCGGATGGCGGACTGACGGAGGATATTGATGCGCTTCCGGCAGGCGTGTACTCCCTGACACTGACGGATGCGAACGGATGCTCCCTGTCAGCATCATTTCAGGTGACGGAACCGGAAAAATTGGAAATACAGACCGAAATAAAAGCCGACAGTTGTGAATCGGCGAACGGCGCTTTGGCGATCTACGCCCAGGGCGGCGTCAGTCCGTATTCCTATAACTGGTCGAACGGCGCATCCGTCGCGGAATTATCCGGCCTGGCCGCGGGCCCTTACCGGCTGACCCTGACGGATGCCCATGGTTGTCTGCATATATTTGATCTGGAGGCGCCGCTTGCGGGAAAAATTCCGCATTTATTTACTTTTTCCGACACCATCACTTGTACCCAACCGTATGCCCTGATCGGGGTGACAGCCGACCAGAACGCGCTGCAATATGCCTGGACAAGTCCCAATGGCGACGTATTGCCGGATCAGTCCGGGCATACCGTTTTTGTTCCGGGTGTTTACAAAATATTGGCAACCAACGTCTTCGGATGCCAATCTGCCGCACAATTGGAAGTATCGGAGGATCGAGAAATACCCCTTGCCGTAGTTGATGCAGACCATTTGACCATCCCCTGCGATGCCGCGCATGTTATCCTGGATGCTTCCGCCTCTTCTTCGGGCGCAGGGTATTCGAACCGCTGGATTTTCATCCGGGACGGAATTGTACTATTGAATACTGCAACAATTATTTTACCTGCCCCGCAACCTGGTTGGTATTTTCACCGTGTAAGGAATTTGAGGAACGGTTGTATTGCTTCCGATTCTGTGTTTGTGGAACGGGCAGCGCCCGTGCTTGCCGCCGTATCTGTCGATTCGATCAGTTGTTTTGGCGCAAATGACGGCATCATTCGTTTACAAGTGATATCCGGCGGAACGCCGCCTATATATTATTCTATTGATAATAAAGACTATACAAAAGCAAACACTTTTTCTGACCTGCCTCCGGGCAATTATCCGGTCCGTATACGGGACGATTACGGGTGTTCCTGGGAAACGCTGGTAAACGTGGGGGAACCCGATCCGTTGTCGGTGAAATTGAGCGCCAGCGATACGGAAATTGAGCTGGGCCACTGGATAGAGCTGGAGGCGAAACCGCAGCCGCCGAACGTTGTTTTGAGCGCCGTCTCATGGCAACCGTCCGGCTTTAACTATTTATCCAATATACTGCGACAACAGGTCAGACCGGAAGAGGATACGGAATTTGCCATAACGATCGTGGACGAACGCGGATGCGTGGCCCACGACCGGGTTTGGGTGAAAGTGCATAATTATCAGATCTACGTACCCAATGTGATTTATCCCGGTTCGGCAACCAACGGCTGGTTTACCATTTTCGCAGGCGATGGCGTGAAAGAGATCAGGTTGCTGCGGATTTATGACCGGTGGGGAAATTTTGTTTTTGAAAACCGGCATTTTTTGCCAAATGTGCTGAACGCCGGTTGGGACGGTACCTTCAAGGGAGGGGAAATGAACCCGGGCGTTTTTACCTGGTATGCGGAAATTGAACTGAATGACGGGCAGGTAAGGCTATTAAAAGGAGATTTAACGGTACTCAGATAGTGGTAGTTTGAAATATGATCGACAAATATTCAATCTATTAATCTATAAGTCTAAACCTGATTCCTGACATGAAGGGTTACTCCTTACTCCTTGCCTGTGTATTTCTAACCTTTTATCAAACCATTCTTGCTCAATGTCCGCCGCCGGGATTTCCGCAGCCGGGCAATAACTGCCCGCAGGCGCCGATCCTGTGTGAAAATCTGGACGGATACTGTGCCACGATCAACAACAACAATCAGCAACAGGACTTCCCGGGCTGCCCGCCTCCTTATGTGCTGAATAACGACGAGTGGTTTGCTTTTTTTGCCGGGTCCACTTCCATCACCATTCAGGTAACACCGAGCAACTGCACGCAAGGCGGGCAAAATCAAGGTCTGCAAGGCGGCATATTTGCCGGCTGTGGGCCCCCATGGAATGCCGTGGACGTGCAATGCGCCTGTACAGAAGACCCGTTTATTCTTTCTTCCAACAGTTTTGTCATTGGGCAGGTGTATTGGTTTGTGCTCGACGGCTGTGGCGGTGATGTGTGCGATTATTCTATCGATGTGCTTTCGGGTTCTACGGTAGGCGTACCGCCCGACAACCCCGGCCCGGTGTCCGGGCCCGTGAACGTATGTCAGGGTACATCTTCCAGCTATTCAATAGATCCCGTCTATGCCGCAACCAGTTACACTTGGACCCTTACGCCGCAACTCGGCACGGTAACGGCCAATGGGACTAATGTTACCGTCAATTGGGGGAATAATGCCACCGGTTCGGCGCAACTTTGCGTCAAGGCCTCCAATTTGTGTTACATGAACCCCACCCTGTCCTGCATTACGGTTGATGTACACCCTAAACCCACTGCCACGCTTTCGGGCAGCGGGGTATTATGTGCCGGTTCGTCAGCCCCGGTCAATTTGACGGTATCGTTTACCGGTGAAGGCCCGTGGACGTTTACCTACCGGATCAATGGGGTGAATCAGACGCCAATCACCACCAGCGAAAATCCGTATACTATTCAGGCCACCCAACCCGGCACCTATACGCTGCATAACGTAACCAGTAGCGTTGCCAACTGCACCGGCACTGTGTCGGGTTCTGTCACCATTACGGAAACCGACATCAGCCTCAGCGCCACGGCAACCGATGCCACCTGCGGCCAAAGCAACGGGGCCATTAACCTCTCCGTCAGCAACGGAAATACGCCATATACTTTCCAATGGTCGGGCGGACAAACTACCGAAGACCTGAGTAACATACCCGCGGGCAGTTACGTCGTTACTGTAACAGATGAAGACGGCTGTACCGAAACATTAACCGTCAACGTGGATGACGATCCCATCAGTTTTACCGTGACGGGTACTGCAACCGCCAATACGACCTGCATTAATGGAAACGGGAGCATCGATGTCACGGTGAACCCTGCCGGCACGTACACTTATTCCTGGTCGGGTGGCCAGACGACCCAGGACATCAGTAACCTTCCGCCGGGTACCTATACCGTTACCGTGACCACGGGAGTAACCTGCACCAATACCGCCGAATTTACGGTACAGGATAATCCCAACACGCCAAACATCAGTTCCACTTTTGTCCAGACGACCTGCGATCTGAGCAACGGCAGCATCAACCTCACGGTTTCGTGCGCCCTACACTTTTAACTGGTCGGGCGGGCAAACCACCGAAGACCTGAGCAATATACCGGCAGGCACTTATGACGTCACGGTGACGGGCGCCAATGGCTGTACCAATACGGCTTCCATCAACGTGCCGAATAATAACCCGCCAATTACTGTAACCGGTAATGTGACGGCCAACACTACCTGTATCGGCGGCAATGGCGCCATCACGCTGAACGTGCAGCCACCGGGCAGTTATACCTTTAACTGGTCGAACGGCTCTACTTCCCAAAACCAATCGAACCTGCCGCCAGGTACTTACGATGTCACAGTGAGCGGCGCCGGCAGTTGTTCGCAAACGGCGTCGTTCACAGTAAACGATAACCCAAACACGCCCAATATCAACTTTTCAGTGACGCAAACCAGCTGCGACCTGAGCAATGGCGCGATCAATCTTACGGTTTCCGGGGGCGTTTCGCCATATACCTATAACTGGTCCGGCGGGCAAACCACGGAAGATTTGAACAACATTCCCGCGGGCAGCTATGCAGTTACGGTAACAGGGGCGAACGGTTGTACCAACACGGCCAATATCGACGTGCCGAATAACAACCCGGTGATCAACGTGAATGCCAATATTGTGGCCAACACCACCTGTAATGGCGGAAACGGCAGCATCAGTATTACCGTAACACCGGCAGGCAGTTATACCTACGTTTGGTCGACCGGCGCTACTACGCAGAATATCAACAATTTGCCGCCGGGAACTTACGATGTCACGGTAAACGGCGGCGGCAGTTGTACTCAAACGGCCTCCTTTACCGTGCCCGATAACCCCAATACGCCCAATATCAATTTCAATGTAACGCAAACCTCCTGCGACCTGAGCAATGGCGCTATCACCCTGACCGTTTCAGGCGGGGTAATGCCGTACACCTTTAACTGGTCGAACGGCGCTACCACCCAAAACCTGAGCAATATACCTTCGGGTACGTACGACGTGACGGTCACCGGGGCCAACGGATGTACCAACTCGGCGAGTATTTTTGTGCCGAATAATAACCCGCAAATCAACATCATTCCCAATATCATTGCGAATACGACCTGCATTGGCGGCAACGGCAGCATTTCGATCACGGTTACGCCTCCGGGCAGTTATACCTATCTATGGTCGACCGGCGCCACCACGCAGAATTTGACCAACCTGCCGCCGGGCGCCTATGATGTTACGGTTAATGGCGGCGGCTCCTGTATTCAAACGGCCTCTTTTACCGTACCGGATCAGCCAAACGAACCGAACCTTTCCTTCACTTTTGTAACGGCCAAATGCGGCCTGAGCAACGGTAGTATCAACCTGACCGTTACGGGGGGCGTTCCGCCCTACACCTACATCTGGAATAACGGGCAAACGACGCAGGACCTGAACAATGTCCCGGCAGATCTGTACGTGGTAACGGTGACCGGCGCCAACGGGTGTACCTCGGCGGACGGGGTTGTGCTGCCCGACGAGGAAATCCCGATAACCATCGATGGTATCGTGACGTCTAAAACCTCCTGTGCAATCAACAACGGCAGGATCGTACTGCTGCTCACGCCCAACAACGTGACGGTGAGCTGGTCGAACGGCGGCCAAACGCCCACGCTGAATAATCTCGCCGCCGGCGATTACACGGTAACTGTGAGTGCCGGCGGTACCTGTACCCAGGTAGCCACGTTTACCGTGCCCGATGAAACTGAAATTCCCGCCCTGGATATTTTGATCACCCCGGCCACCTGCGGATTTTTCAACGGGGCGCTTGATCTGGAGGTGTACTCCGGCGTTGAACCTTATACCTATAATTGGTCGAACGGGCGGAAGACCCAGGATGTGTCGAACCTTGCGCCGGGCGACTACGCGGTGACGGTCACTACTGCCCTCGGTTGTACCAACGTGGGATATGCGTACGTGCCGGCCGAGGAAATACCGATTCAAATATTCGGTACCCTGTTGGATAACACTTCCTGTACTTCTCCCAACGGAGAAATCGATATCGACGTGCAGCCACCGGGGCTGAATTATACTTTCTCCTGGTCGAATGGCCGGAAAACGGAAGATATTGCAAACATCCCCGGCGGAACATACACGGTCACGGTCACTTATGGACAATGCGTGGCTTCGGCGAGTTTTGACCTGCAGAACAACAACGCGCCGCCAAATTTGTCTGTTGTCGGTATTCCGGCTACCTGCGGCCTGAACAACGGCGGCGCAGATGCTTCCGTTAACGGCGGTTCTGCACCCTATACGTATAAATGGTCGAACGGCCCCACAACGCAGGATATTTCCAATGTGGCGCCCGGCACTTACACCATCACGGTCACCGACTTTTTCGATTGTTCCACCTCGGCTTCCGTGACCATCGGAAACAATAATATTGCGCTCAATATCAGCGGATCGCCCGCGGCCAACACGTCCTGCACCACCCCGAATGGCGGTATCGACATCACGGTGACGCCAACGGGTACTTATACGTATGCCTGGTCGAACAGCGCCGCGACGCAGGATCTGAACAATGTGCCGGCAGGTACTTATACGGTGACGGTCAGCTCGGGCGTCAGTTGTTCGGCCACGGCCAGTTTTGCGGTGAGCAATAATACCTCCGACCCCGTGATCACGCCGGCGGTAACCGCCGCTATTTGCGGCCAAAACAACGGCGCTATCGACCTGACAATCGGCAACGCACCGGCGCCTTATACGTTTGCGTGGTCGAACAGCGCCACAACGGAAGATTTGTCCAATATTCTTTCCGGGAACTACTCGGTCACCGTCACGGCTGCAAATGGCTGTACCGCCGATACTACGCTGAATGTGGCAAACAACAGTTCCACCTTCAGCCTGAGCGGCACAGCGGCTGCGCTCACCAATTGCAGTGCCGATAACGGCGCCGTTGATCTGACCGTAACCCCTTCGGGCAACTATACTTATTTGTGGTCGACCGGCGCCATCACGGAAGATATTTCCGGCCTGCCGGCAGGCATTTACACCGTATCTGTCACGGAAACAGGCGATTGTACCGCCTCGGCCTCCTATATCGTCAACGACGGCAGAGTCTATCCCGTGGCCACCCAAACGGTGAGCGCAGAAATCTGCGGATTGGTAAATGGCAATATCGATCTCAGTGTAAGCGGCGGCGCAACGCCATATACCTATCAGTGGTCGGGCGGACAAAGCAGCGAAGACCTCGGCAATATTCCGGCAGGCATTTATTCGGTAACGGTCACAGGAGTAAACGGTTGTACAACAACAGCTTCAGCCAACGTACCGGCCAATGATATCAGTTTTGGCATCTCCGGCACGCCTTCTGCCAATACTTCCTGCATTTCGAACAATGGCGCGGTTAATCTGGATATTTCCCCGGCGGGGACGTACACCTTCAATTGGTCGAATGCCGCCACCACGGAGGATTTGAGCGCCCTGGCGCCAGGCGCCTACACTGTTACGGTGAGCGCCGGCGGCACCTGTACCAACACAGCATCGTTTGTCGTGACAAACAACGCCTTCCCGCCCACTATTTCAGAAAGCGTTACGCCGGCTTTTTGCGGGCAAAACAGCGGCGGCGTCAACCTCACGGTAAGCGCGGGTCAAACGCCCTATTCCTTTCAGTGGTCGAATAACGCCCAAACGGAAGATTTAAGCAATTTGCCGGCAGGCGCCTATACCGTAACCGTGAGCGGCGCCAATGGCTGCACTTCGGTGAAAATGTATGATATTCCCGACGACGCCATTACGCCGAACGTCACCGGCATCGCGATATCCAATACGTCCTGCGTTTCCAGCAACGGCGGCGTCAATCTGAACGTTTCCCCGGCGCTTAACTACACTTTCATCTGGTCGAATGGTCAAACCGGCCAGGATTTGCAAAACGTGGCCCCTGGCGTTTACACCGTAACAGTGAACGGCGGCGGCAACTGTATCAATACGGCCACCTTTACCGTGGATAACAATTCGCCGGCGCCAACGGCAACGCCGGACATCACGCCGTCGTTTTGCGGTCAGCCCGGCGGTTTGATCGATCTGAATATTACCTCCGGAACAGCGCCTTACACCTACTCCTGGTCGACCGGCGCAAAAACGGAAGACCTGCCCGGCCTGAATTCCGGCACTTTCACGGTAACGGTCAGCGGGGCCAATGGCTGTGTGTCGGTGTTCACTTACACGGTGCCGGACAGTACCGTGATCCCGGCTATCACCGGCAGCACAACGCCCAATACCCTGTGCGTGGGCAATAACGGCGCTGTTGCTATCGATGTGACGCCGCCGATCGGTTATCAGTTCACCTGGTCGAACGCGCAGACGGCGCAGAACCTCGTTGATGTTCCGCCGGGCAGTTATACCGTAACCGTCAATGGCGGTGGCGCCTGTACCGCCACGGCTACCTTCGCAATAGCGAATAATACGGCCACCGTGGCCGCAACGGGCGTGGACACGGATATTTTGTGTTTCGGCGAGTTGGCGGGCGCCATCGACCTGAACGTTTCGGGCGGTACGGCGCCGTATCAATATAACTGGTTGCCCGGTATTCCCGGCAACCCGGAAGACCCGGCAGGGCTTGCGGCGGGCAATTATGGCGTCACCGTAACGGATGCCTCCGGGTGCACGGGTGTCGCGTCCTTTGCGATCACCCAGC
Organism: Thermoanaerobaculia bacterium; assembly: GCA_023151335.1. Lineage (GTDB taxonomy): Bacteria > Bacteroidota > Bacteroidia > Chitinophagales > Saprospiraceae > M3007. The sequence goes on from JAKLJF010000037.1 coordinate 12,239, forward strand.
CGCCCAGCGCCGTACAGCTCAACTGCGTACAGTCGAACAACGTCAGTTTTCCCGGCGCAGACGATGGCGCCGCCACGCTCAGCGTTTCAGGCGGCGTGTCGCCGTACACGATCCAATGGTCGCCCGGCAGTACGCAAACCAATGTATCGCCCGGCGATTTTGTGATCGACAAACTGCCGGAGGGCGGATACGCCGTTACGGTGACCGACGCCAATGGCTGCACCATAGTATGCGATTTCAACATTTCCATCATTGTTTGTGAAACGGCGATCGGTACAATGGCCGGCGGCTTGTTGTCGAATTGCGGCGAAGGCTGTGTTTCTGCCAATTACAATACCCTGGGACAATTTTTGCAGCCCGACGACGTGTTGCAATTTATCCTGCACGAAGGAAGCGGCAATCAGATCGTGAATGAAATCGCCCGTGCCGCGCAACCCGGTTTCTGTTTCGATCCGGCCAAAATGGTCTTGAACCAAACCTATTACATCTCTGCCGTTGCCGGCAACAACGACGGATCGGGCAACGTGAATATCAATCATTTCTGCTCGGTTGTTTCTGTGGGAACACCGGTGATCTTCCGGCAAATTCCCGTGGCCGCCATTGCGCCGCCGGCGTCACTCTCCTGCGCGGTCAAACAAGTGACGGTCAGCGGCAGCTCCGACATGCCGGGCGCCAGTTTTGCCTGGAGTACTACCAACGGCACGATCAGCGGTAATGCCAATCAGGCCGTTATCACCGCAACAAAAGCGGGCGACTACAGTCTGATCATAGGATTAAACGGCTGTTTCGATACCGCGACTGTCAAGGTGTCCGATATCAGCAATGCGCCGAAAGCGACCATTCTGGCCAGCCCCGGCGATATACTGGACTGCACCATCGATGAGATCATACTGGCGGGTTCGGCAGAGGGTACGGAAGATGCCAATACTATTTGGCTGAATAATGGCATAATCTATTCCACGGGTACAATTATTGAAATAAACCAGCCGGGGGTGTACGAGTTTGTGATCATCGATACCGTGACTTTCTGTGCTGACACAGCATATATTACTATCGATACCAACCAGGCTTATCCGCCCCTGTTCCTTAGCCCGCCGGGCAAACTGACCTGCGTGAACAGCGCGGTCACCCTGACGGGCGGCTCTCCGTTGCCGGGGATCAACCTGAACTGGGCCAGCATCAATGGCACAGATACCACTATTTTGGGCAGTGGAACCACTTTTGTCACCACACAGCCGGGAACGTTCTACCTCATCGGCATCGACCCGGCGAATGGTTGTACCAATGCAGTGTCCGCGGTCGTGGATGCCGACCTGAACCTGCCGGCAGCCGATGCCGGTCCGGGTTTCAGCCTGTATTGTTTCGGCGAAAGCGGAAACCTCGACGGCACTGCATCGTCGGGCGCCGCGGTGCTGCATTTCAAATGGACGACTTCGGGCGGGAACATCGTCGCGGGGGCAAATACGCCAACCCCCCTGGTGAATGAACCGGGTACCTATATCTTGCTGGTGACCAACCCTGCCAACGGCTGCACCGATACCGATGAAGTGGTGATCGAACCCAGGGAACCGGAGGCAGTAACCCTGGTCAAACAACCGGTTTGTTTTGGCGACAAGGGAAGCATTCTGATTGAAAGCGTGACCGGTGGAAAGCCACCCCTGCGTTATTCCTTTAACGGCGGCGATTTTTCCGGTAAAAACCTGTACACCAATCTTGAACCGGGAACTTACACTATTCTGATCGTAGACGCCAATGATTGCAGCACCACCGTGGAGGAGATCATTGTACCCGGCGATATCTTCGACATTCACGTAGAGCCTAAAGTGACGCTGAAACTCGGCGACAGTTATCAGATCACTACCCAGGTCAATGTCCCGCTCAGCGATATTCAGTCGATCCTCTGGACGCCGGCAACCGGCCTGAGTTGCGACACCTGCCTGAATCCGGTAGCTACCCCATTGAATTCGACCCAATACCGCCTGAGGGCAACGAACATAAACGGCTGCGAAGACACGGCGCCCCTGCTCCTGATCGTCGATCGCCGGCCCGATATCTACGTGCCCAATATTTTCTCACCCGACGGCGACGGCAAAAACGACATTTTTACCATTTACGCCGACACCCGGATGATCACGAACATCAAATCGTTCCAGGTCTTTTCGCGTTGGGGTGAAATGGTGTACGAATACTACAACTTCCAACCCAATAACCCGGCGTACGGCTGGAACGGCAAACACAACGGGCAGGACCTGAATCCGGCTGTGTTTGCCTGGTATGCCGTGCTGGAGTTCGTGGATGGGAGTGAGTTGCTGCTGGAAGGCGACGTAACATTGCATCGCTAAACGGCAGTTCGCGAGTAATGCAGTGCCGGCCAAAAGGTGAGGCCGTCTTACAAGTAGAAAACTGTCAGATGGTTCAAAATTTTTTTTGTATAATTCCCGGATAATCAGAATTTGCCATCAAAAATGCTCGATCAACGAATAATTGACCTTTACGACGAGTACACCCATAAACCGCTGACGCGAGCCGCTTTTTTAAATCGCCTGGTCCGACTCGCCGGCAGCAGCGCCGCGGCCATGGCCCTGCTACCCCAACTGGAATCGAACTATGGCGCCGCCCGCCGGACCGCGGCGGATGATTTGTTCACGGAATACGTCAGCTACCCCGGTTACACCGGCGACATGCATACCTACGTAGCCCGGCCCAAAGCGGAAAAGACCTATTCCGCCGTCGTCGTTATTCACGAAAACCGGGGCAGGAATGCGCATATCGAAGACGTGACGCGCCGGGCGGCGCAGGCCGGTTACCTGGCCATAGCGCCCAACGCCCTGTCGCCGCTCGGCGGCACGCCGGCCAACGAGGACGAGGCGCGCAAGTTGTTTACCCAACTGGATATCAAAGAGGCGTTGCAAAACTTCATCCGGGCATTCGATTACCTGGCCAAGCGCAAGGACTGCAACGGGCGCTTCGGTTGTGTCGGTTTTTGCTGGGGCGGCGCCATGTCGAACATGCTGGCAGTAAACGTGCCGGGCCTCCGCGCGGCAGTGGCCTTTTACGGCCGCCAACCCGAACTGGCCGACGTACCCAAAATAAAAGCCGCCGTGCAACTGCACTACGCCGCCCTCGACGAACGGGTGAACGCCGGCATGGCTGCCTACGAAGACGCCCTCCAATCGGCCGGCATCCGATACGAGCAATACGTATATGAAGGGGTCCAGCACGCTTTTCACAACGACACCTCGGCGGCGCGCTACAACGAGGCCGCGGCCAAACTGGCCTGGCAAAGGACAGTGGAGTTTTGGGGAAAGTATCTGTGAGCGGATTAACGGGTTTAACGGGTTTAACGGGTTGAGCGGGTTTAACGGGTTTAACGGGTTCTTTAACCCTTGGCATCCCTGATTAAGGATGCCAAGGGTTAAAGAACCCGTTAAACCCGTTAAACCCGTTAAACCCGTTAAACCCGTTAAACCCGTTAAACCGGTTAAACCGGTTAAACCTTCATTTGCTCGAATACAGCCCCACCACATTCCCCTCTGTGTCTCCGAAAAAGGCAAACTGTCCCATATCCCCGCCGATGGGCGTTTTGGGCAGGATGACCTGGCCGCCGGCGCCGTTGACGCGGTGGAGCACGGTGTTAAGGTCTTCGCCGCCGTCGAGATAAACTTTCGGGCCGTTTTCGCCGGCGGGTTTATAACCTTGCCCGTGGCAGATGGCGCCGCCGATGCCGCCGTTGTCGCGGTCGTGCAGCAAAATGCCCATTCGTACGCCTTCCATCATCATTTCCGGCATTTCGTAGTCGAAAATGGTCTGGTAAAATTTTTTGGCGCGCTCGAAGTCGGCCACCGGGATTTCAAACCAGCTGATCGCGTTTTTTGTCATTTCCATAACGTAAATATTGAGTTGTTAAAAAGTTCCGCTTTGAGAAAGGCAAAGATAATTTTTTGTTTTAAATTACACAACAAAATGTTTTTAATTTAAGATTAATTCTTCTTGCTACTTTTGCGGCAAAACAGAACCAACTTCTCCCTTTTTATGCACAGAGAAATACACCAATGGGTGAGTCCCCGCCTCAACAAAAATATGGAGATCGCCGTCTACGGGCATTTCGGGTTTGCCTTGTTGCTCCTGCCCACGGCGGCTGCCGATTTTCTGGAATACGAACGTTTTCACCTGATCTCCGTTCTGGAGCCGCATATCAACGCGGGCAAGGTAAAAGTCTTTTCCATCAACAGTATCAACTCCGAGGCCTGGCTGAACAGCCACATGCACCCGCGCCATAAGGCTATCCGGCATCAACAATTTAACGCTTACGTTGAAAACGAAGTAGTGCCCTTTATCCGGATGCACACCAGCGACAATACGCCCATTATTACCAGTGGCGCCTCGCTGGGCGCCCTGCACGCCGCCAACCTGTGCTTCCGCCGCCCCGACCTGTTCGACGGTACCATTGCCATGTCGGGCGTGTACGATCTTACGACTTATACCAAGGGTTATTTCGACGAGGACGTTTATTTCAACTCTCCTACCCATTACCTGCCCAACCTGAACGACGATTACAACCTGCCGCGCCT
>JAKLJF010000380.1 GCA_023151335.1 Thermoanaerobaculia bacterium
GTTGTCCACGGCTTTGAGCAAACGGGTCACCTCTTCTTCTGTCAATACGTATGGCAGTTTTTCCGGACGCTTCGGGCGTAATAATCCCTGGACCTTGTGTTCTTGCTTTACGACTTCCGTGTAAAACATCTTGATGGCACTGAGAATCTGATTCTGGTAGGACTCTGTTATGTGCTTTTCTTTAATCAGGCCAAGTATGTAGTCGTCGATTTGTTTGCGGGTGATTTGACTGGGTTTAATATCATTGTAATACCAGATAAATTGTCTGAAGCAGTTCTTGTATCCTTTCACCGTTCGCCAGCTATACCGCTTTAGTGTTAAACACTGTTCCAGCGCCGTCACGGCTTCCTCGTATTTGGCGGGCGCCGGAGATCGTCCTGATCTTCTGGATCAGCCCTGGGTCGTAGGGGATATCCACCCGGATACGTTGTTGGTTCTCATACAGCATGGGGCTGACGGTGATGATTTCTGCAGCCATAATAAACAAACAATTTAAGGCCTCCGGGTGGCGCCGGCAGGCGTGTATGTTATTTCTGGCTGCTTTTGCCGACAAAAATATGGGGAAAGTTTGGGCCGGTCAATATACTGTTGCAAAATATTACCCCGCAGTATGCTTCCCCAAATACGTTAAAAACACCGCCATGGCCTCCGGATTCCGCATCGAATCCGGGTTGTACGCTTTTTCCGGCGGTTTGCCCTGCAGGATTTTTTTCACCGGCGTTTCCATTTTTTTGCCGGAGATGGTATACGGGATATCCGGCACTTCTATAATATCGTCGGGCACGTGGCGCGGGCTGTAATCGCCGCGCAAGGTTTGGCGAATGCGGGTTTTCAGGGTTTCGTCGAGCGTGGCGCCGGGTTGCAGGGCCACGAACAGCGGCATCCAGTCGGAGCCGTCGGGTTGTTCGATGTTGACGATCAGGGCGTCGCGAATCCCGGGGATTTTGTCCAGGGCGCGGTATATCTCGGCGGTGCCGATGCGCACGCCCTGGCGGTTGAGGGTGGCGTCGGAGCGGCCGAGGATGATCAGCGTGTCGCGCGGGGTGATGCAGAGCCAGTCGCCGTGACGCCATACGCCGGGGTAGTCTTCGAAATAACTGGAGCGGTAACGCGCGCCGTCGGGATCGTTCCAGAAAAAGACGGGCATGGAGGGCATGGGTTTGGTGACCACCATTTCGCCCACTTCGCCGGGCGGCACAGGGTGGCCGGCTTCGTCCCAGCTTTCCATGGCGCAGCCGAGGCAGCGGCATTGTATTTCACCCTGGTACACGGGCAACAGCGGGTTGCCGCCCACCCAGGCGGTGCACACGTCGGTGCCGCCGGCCATCGACGACAGCCACACGTCGTTTTTCAGGTGTTCGTACACCCAGCCGAAGGCTTCCGGCGGCAGCGGCGAACCCGTGGAGCCGATGCTGCGCAGCGCCGACAAGTCAAAATCGTTTTTGGGCGACAGCCCGGCTTTCATGCAGCCCACCAGGAAAGGCGCGCTGGTGCCGAAGTGGGTGATGCGGGTTTTTTCGGCCAGTTCCCACAACACGTTCAGGGTGGGATAACCCGGACTGCCGTCGTACAACACGATGGTGGCGCCGGCGAGCAGGGAGGCGAGCGTGAAGTTCCACATCATCCAGCCCGTGGTGGAGTACCAGAAAAAGCGTTCGCCGGGCTGCACGTCGTTGTGAAAATGCAGGTACTTCAGGTGTTCGAGCAGGTTGCCGCCATGCGAATGGGTGATGGCTTTGGGGATGCCCGTGGTGCCGGAAGAATACAATATCCACACCGGATGTTCGAAGGGCAGCGGCTCGAAACGAAGGGATTCCCCGGCCGTATGGTTCATAATATCGTCCCAAAGCACGGCATTGGGAAGTCCCTCCGGGCGCGCGTTTTCATCGAGATAGGGAATAAATACGACCCGCTGCAGGCTGGGCAGGGCGCGGCAGATTTCCCGTAAGGTTTCGCGTTTGTCGAAGGATTTGCCGCCGTAGGTATAACCGTCCACCGCGATCAGTATTTTAGGCTCGATCTGCACAAAACGGTCGGCCACGCTGTTGGCGCCAAAATCGGGAGAGCAACTGGACCACACCGCCCCGATGCTCATAGCAGCCAGCACGGCCACGATGGCGTGCGGGCTGTTGGGCAGAAACGCCGCCACGCGGTCGCCCCGCTGCACGCCCGATTCCCGCAGAAAACGGGCCATCGCCGCTACCTGGCGTTCCAGTTCCTGCCAGGAGACCGCGGTGAGCGCCTGCCGTTCGTTTTGAAACAGGATGGCCGGTTGCCGCTCGTTTCGCATGCGGAAAACGTGCTCCGCGTAGTTCAGGGTGGCGCCGGCGAACCATTGCGCGCCGGGCATTTCCATGCCGGATAACACCGTGTGATACGGCCGGTGGGCGATGATTGAAAAATACGACCAGATGCTCTCCCAAAAGGCAGCCGGCTGCTCCACCGACCATTGCCACAGTTCGGGATAGCTGTAAAACACAAGGTTTTTTTCTGTTTTTAACCACTGCAAATAACGGGTCAGGTGGGCCTGCCGGCGGGTAGTATCGTCGGGTTGCCAGAGTATGGTGGGTAGTTGGTCGGGCATGTGCGCTTGGTTTGTGCAAAAAATGTCAACTTTGCCGGGCGGATGGTTTCCTCGAAACGCTCAATCTGGCCCATTGTGGATTTTTTTTCACCACGGAGGCACGGAGGCACGGAGTTTTTCCGCCTTCGGCGATGTCAGATCAATGACCAGTCAAATGCGCTGAACAGAGGCACGGAGTTTTTCCGCCTTCGGGTGTTTTTTATTTTTAACGGACAGAATCGACATGATTTGCATGGTATTTAAATGGGTTTGACAGGGTGATCTTGTATCAGATGCATTTTACGCCGGAGGCATAAAATCTCCGTGCCTCCGTGCCTCCGTGGTAAAAAAAACGGTAAAAGGCAGGCAACAACGCATCTCGCGGCGAAAATCCGGCAAATTCGCCAATCTATCTGGATAAAAATCACACGAATCAAAGTATAAAACACATGATAATGAAAGCAGCCAATTGGTACTTACCCCTTCTCCTGGCCATAACGCTCTTTTCCTGCAAAACCGGCCAGAAAACCGCTTCAACGGGTCAAGACGACGGCATTATCGAGATCGTTTTTCTCCAGATGAACGACGTGTATGAAATCTCCCCCCTCAGCGACAACTCCGGCGGGCTGGCCCGCGTAGCCGCCATCCGGAAGTCTTTACTGGCCAAAAATCCGAATACCTTCACGGTGCTGGCGGGCGATTTTATCAGCCCCTCCGTGATTGGCACGCTGAAATATGACGGCAAACGAATCCGCGGCCGCCAGATGGTGGAAACCCTGAACACCCTGGGGCTGGACTGGGTGGTGTTCGGCAATCACGAATTCGACTACGACGACCTGGCCGACCTGCAGGCCCGGCTCGACGAGTCCAACTTCGTGTGGCTGGCCGGCAACGCCCAACAAAAATCGGGCGATCAGCTCCATCCTTTTAAGCGGCACAAACCCGAAGGCGCGCTGCCTTGTCCCGCCGACCTCGTGGTGCCGGTAAAAGACGCCGACGGCACCACCATCAACCTGGGCGTGTTCGGCGTGCTCGTGAACACGGGTCAGAAACCCTTCGTGGTGTATTCCGATGCCTTCGCCGCCGCCAAAGAAAGCCATGCCGCCCTGAAGGCCAAAACCGACCTCATCGTGGGCCTGACCCATCTCGATGTGGCCGACGACCTGAAACTGGCCGGTATGCTGCCCGATGTACCGCTCATCATGGGCGGACACGACCACGACAACATGATCCACCGCGTGGGTAAAGCCACCGTGGCCAAGGCCGACGCCAATGCCCGCACCGTGTACGTGCATACCCTGCGGTATGATAAAAAGTCCAAAACAGCGACGGTAAAATCCGAACTGCGCCGCGTAAACGGCGACATCCCCGACGAGCCCGCCACGGCCGCGGTGGTGGCCAAATGGGAAAAGATCAAAAACGAATCGCTGAGTTCCGCCGGTTTCGACGCCGGCAAAAAAGTGACCGAGCTAAAAACGCCGCTCGACTGCCGGGAGGCCGTGGTCCGGCATCAGCAGGCGCCCGTGGGCAAATACATCCTCGACGCCATGCTGGCTGCCGCGAAAACCAAACCCGAATGCGCCATCCTGAACAGCGGCTCCATCCGGGTGGACGACGTGCTCGGCGGTATCCTCACCGAAATTGACGTGGTGCGTATGCTGCCCTTCGGCGGCGGCATTTCTGAAGTGGAAATGCGCGGCAGCCTGCTCCGCCGCACGCTCGATGCCGGGATTCAAAATAAAGGAAAAGGCGGGTATCTGCAATTGGGCCATATTGCCCGCGACGAAGTCAAAAATACCTGGCTGATCAATAAATCCCCCCTCGACGACGCCAAAGTTTACCGCGTTGTTCTGCCCGATTTCCTGCTGACCGGCAACGAAATGAACATGGATTTTCTGAAAACGGCAGCGGGCGCCGACGGAAAAGGCACCAATAATCCCGGTATTTTGAGCTGGGTCAAAGGTAATCCGGCCGATAAATCGGATCTGCGAAACGATATCCGGTTGGCGCTGATTGATTTTTTAAGAAAGGGATAAAAAATCCCGAAACAATTTACCCGGCGACAAATTTTACCTGGATTCATTGCGGAAACCAAACTTTCCGTACTTTTGCACGCCTTTTTGGAAAGGTATCCGGAAAAAGTCTAAAAAATTAATATTACTCAGACAATGGCAAAACGCAAATCGTCCCAATCGGCCGCTGATACAACCGTGGATGTACAAGAGGTACAAGGCTCTTCCCGTCCGTTTTGGGAAACCAACCAAAACCTGATTTTATACGTACTCGGCGGCATTGCCGCCATCGTTATGGCGTGGTGGGGCTACAAGGCTCTGATCGTGGAGCCGCAGCAGAAAGAAGCGGTCAGCGCCGTCTGGCAGGCCCAACAACAGTTCGAGCGGGATTCGTTCAAGCTGGCCCTTGAAAATCCGGGCGGCGGCTTCGACGGCTTCGTTGCCATCGCTGATAAATACAGCAGCACGCCCGCCGGTAATTCCGCCAAATACTATGCCGGCCTCTGCTATTTGCACCTCGGCGATTTTGACAATGCCATTTCCTATCTCGAAGATTTTGACGCGGAAGGCAAGTTGCTCCCCATTATGAAAAATGGCGTACTGGGCGATTGTTATGCCGAGAAAAAAGAATTTGACAAGGCACTCGATTATTATAAGAAAGCGACCGAAGCCGGCGATAACGACCTGCTCATCGGGTACTACCTGAAAAAATTGGGTATGTTGCACGACTACCAGGGCAACAAAGAGGCCGCTAAAGAGGCTTACGAACGCCTGCGCCGCGATTACCCGAACCCTTCCTCTGCCGATTGGCGCGATATTGACAAGTATATCTACCGCGCGGGCGGAGGGCAGT
>JAKLJF010000381.1 GCA_023151335.1 Thermoanaerobaculia bacterium
GTGATCATCACCTCCCCCAACGCCGGGTTTACGGCCAATACCACTACAGGTTGCGGCCCCCTTACGGTGCAGTTCCAGGATCTGTCCTCCGGAAATACCACTGCCTGGGAATGGTCGTTCCCCGGTGGAACGCCCAACAGTTCGACGGAACAAAACCCCGTGGTGGTGTACAACGCGCCCGGTACGTATACCGTTACGCTGGTCGCTTCCAATGCTGCCGGCACCAGCACCTTCACGCAATCCAACTTTATCACGGTGTTACCCCTGCCGGCTGCCGGTTTTACCAGCAGCAGTAACGGCGGACCGACTTTTGCTTTTACGAATACCTCGCAATTCGCCACTACTTACTTGTGGAATTTTGGCGATGGCAGCGTCAGCAGTGCCGCCAATCCTCAACACACCTATCTGACCGACGGCGTTTATACGGTCACCCTGACAGCGACCAATATTTGCGGTTCCAGTACGGTGACACAAACCGTGACGGCCGTGACTGCGCCGCAAGCGGATTTTTCAGCTATCTCCATAGGAAATTGCGCCCCGCTTGAAGTGCAATTCACCAACGAATCCAGCGCAAATGCCACCGGTTTTGCCTGGACATTTGAAGGCGGGACTCCGGGCACTTCCACGGAGGAAAACCCAACTGTTACTTTCGATCAACCCGGAACTTACCTTGTGGTATTGACGGTGACCAATTCGGCGGGCAGTTCAACCGCTACTTCCACCATTACCGTCGAAGGTCCGCCGACGGCCGGATTTACCACACAGACCGCCGGTTTATCCATCATACTGACCAATACCTCCGGTACCGGCAATTATCTGTGGAATTTTGGCGATGGCAATACCAGCACGGAAGCCAACCCGACCCACGACTATTCGGCGCCAGGAACGTACACCGTAACCCTGACAGCTGAAAATGAATGTGGTTCCAATACATTCAGCCAGAACGTCGTGATATCCGGTTCTGCGCCGATAGCAGCATTTTCGGCCAATGAATTAAAGGGTTGCGCGCCGTTTGTGGTACAGTTCACCGATCAGTCCGCCGGAACCCCCACGGCCTGGCAATGGACCTTCGAGGGCGGGACACCGGCTTCGTCGACGGAGCAGAACCCTTCGGTGACTTATTCCGGTACGGGCACCTTTTCGGTGACCCTCGTGGTGACGAACGCTTTTGGTTCCAATACGGTCACCCAAACCAATTATATCCAGGTGGGAGACGTGCCTTCCGTTTCGTTCGCTTACCAGGCCAACCAACTGACCGTGCAGTTCAGCAACCTGTCGCTGAACGGAGACAACAGTTCCTGGAATTTCGGCGACGGCAGCACCAGCACAGAGCTGAATCCCAGCCATACCTACGCGGCCCCCGGACTCTATACCGTTGAACTGACGGTATCGAATGCCTGCGGCGCCGCTACGCTGCAACAAATGATCAACCTGACTTCCGGAACGGGAGAGCTATCGTGGCTGGATGATTTCCGCCTCTATCCCAATCCCACGAGCGGAATCTTTACCGTTGAAATGAGCGGCCAGGCGCGGGATGAACTGGAATTCACCCTTTTCAATGCCATCGGCCAGTTGCAAAAACGCGAAACTGCCGACTTTGGAACGGGAACGCTGAAACGCCTGTTCGACTTTTCACAGACGCCTGCCGGCATGTACACCCTGCAAATCCGTTCGGGCATGTCGGCTATGCAGGTAAAAGTGGTCATTCATCGGTAATAGAAAAATCTGTGGAAATCCGCGTATGAAATCGGTGTTTCCGATTTCATACGCGGATTTGCACAGATTTTATTAATTCTTTATCGCTGGATACTCAATTTTTCAGCATTTGCCCCGTACTGCACGGTATATAAGCCCGCCGGCCACTGTTGCACCGGAATATTCGTCAGCAAGCCATCCGGAATTTGCCGGAGTACAACCCGGCCAGTTAAATCCCATACGACGAGGGGTTGATCGTCAAATAACTCATCGAGTCTGACATTCACGGAATTCATAGCCGGGTTGGGGAACAACAACATACCGTCCGAGGTTAAATCAGCTTCAGACACGGCAACCACCGTTTCATTGTTTTGGTTGAACGTCGGCGCTTTGATCACAAAATTGCCGGTGCCATTGGGAATACGCGAATAGCTTTTATCCACGGTCTGTATGCCGAAGGTAACGGAATCCATGATCACCAGGTTCGGGTTCAGGAGGAACAGTACCTCACCATCGGCCGATAATTTGAAATTGGCATGGAAGGGCCCGTCCACGCCGTCTTCGTCGGCCCAGAAAATGAGGTAGCCATTGGCCGGGATGGAAATGCCCTGCGGAATTTCGTATTTAGCCAGGTTGGCGGGGTTGTCGGACAGATAGTAGCCACTGAGGTCTATGGCCTGATTGGAGGTATTATACAGTTCAATCCAGTCGTCGTAATCGCCCTGTTCGTCCTTTACCGTGGTGGCGTTGGAAGCCATCAGTTCGTTGATCACCACCGGGCCGTTGAGCAGGCTCACGGGTTCTACCTGGTACACAAACACGTCGTGCTCGGCGCCTTTGGGCAGGTAGCTGACCGACCGGGCCGTGTTATTGGCCACGGCTTCGATATAAAACCGTACCCAGGTACCGGCGATCTGGCCGGGCAGTGAGGCGCCGTAGATGCCGTCGCCTGCCGCGCCGTCGTGGTGCTGGCCGTCGTCGTGCATTTGCAGGGGGGTGAAATTGCCGGTCAGTTTGGCGGAGTAGAACAGGTTGACGCCAAAAATATTATTGGCAGGAGTGACTTTGGCCGTTACGACAGTTTGCTCCCCGGGCAAAGGTTGTTTCCATTCTTCGCCATTTATATTTTTCCAGGAGGCCGATTCAATAACAGGGGCAATTTGTTTCACTTCCGCATTGTTGAGCAAATTGGTACGCCGCGAATTGATGAAATTTTTAAGGACGGTCAGTTCCGTATCAAACTGGGTGTTGGTATACGATTTTTTCGTATCGGCTTTTACCAGCGAATCGATCATCAGCTTGAAATTATCGAGCATGGCATTGCACAGTGCAGGATTCATCTCGTCTTCGATAATGGTACGCAGGTGAGCCAGGTATCGCTGCCGCCAAATCGGCACGGCGAGCATTTTGTTCAACAAGGGATAATTAACCTTGTTAGCATTGTAAAATGGGCTCCAACCGACAAAATCTATTTCCATCACGCTGTTGCCGTCATATTCCAGGGGCGTCATGCGGCCGGTTTCCGGTTCGTAATACACATAGTAGTCCATTTTCCCTTTGTACACATAGCTGTCGTCGTCGGAATAGGCGATTTCAGAAGCCAGGTGCCAGAGGGTGCGGTCGACATCGAGAAAATCGGGCAACACGTCGGGCAATTCGGCCGCGGGCGTATTGTTCAGGGCGTTACAGGTAGCCACGAGGTAGTCCCAGGGGTTGTCGAGTTCGCTGCTTTTCAGGGTGTAATACTTCTGATATTGGGCGGTATCGCTGCCCAGGTAATTGAGTGCGGCCGTGCCGTCGCCCCAGCCACCGCCACCGCCGCCCGGGCCCGGCGCCACGGTACCGTCGGGCCGGTCGGCGCGCCAATTGATCCCGTCGGCGCTGAAAAACCATTCGCGCAGGAAATCTTTGTTGAGTTGTTGTACATTGGGGTAAATGCCCCAATACTGGCCGTTGAGGTATAATTTTACAAAATTGGCCTTGGCTGCCGGAATATGCCGGCGTATCTGATGCAGGTAAAATACTTCGCGCAGAAAAGACGGATCCTGAAAGCTATTGTTCAGGTTGAGCGTCTTATAACCCATCAGTTTCTGATCCGGACGGGCATAATCTATCGTGAGATTAAAGGATTTTTTCTGCGAGTTTTGGGCCATCATATAGGAGGTTTGGCCTTTGAACCGCACGCCCACGCTGTCGTACACTACGCCGTCGACGGTCATTTTGGCCGGCAGGTCGGTTTTTGTTTGATAGTTGTTGGTGAGCAGGGTCCAGTAGTTGGGTTGGGAAAAATCCAGGCAAATGGAGCGGATGATGGCGGAGTCGTACAATCCGCCGGGCGCCTGGTCGCCGGTGATGAGTTGATGGCGGTCGGCGGAGAGGCGCATTTGCGGAGGGAGGTTTTGGGCGTTGAGGTGAATGACGGAAAAGAGCAGGAAGGTTAAGATCGACAGATGTTTCATGCACAGAGTTTTATACTTGGATACAGATTCAGCAACCGGGTTTAACGGGCCATGGCAGATTTCTGGCCGGGCAATGCAAAAATCCGCAACAACCGGCAAGTTGCCGGTGAATTATCAAATGGGGACTTTCTTTTAAACGGATTTGCTATTTTTTGCCAATATGCGTCGCCAGAGACGCCCTGGTCGCCTCATACGTATAAAAAGGCGCGGGGGTTGCGCGAGGCGACATCTGCGCGGCAGGTAATCCCGCCTATTAGAGAAACAAGGACACGAGGCGTCAGCTCCTCCTGCACCGGAGATGACAGCTCTCAATACCGGATGCCCCAAAAAGGCGGTTCTTCCGCTTTTCTTTTTTCTTCCGCGTGTTTTTTCAGCATTTTGCTGTAATCGGCATCTTTGATCTTTTTGCCTTTTATCTTTTTAGGCAGATCCAGTTCCGTGGTCAGTTTTTTCATTTCAATTTTGTCGGCGGTAATGACCATGCCGCCGTCGTTGACGTCCGCCTCGAGGATCAGGCCCGGCAGGCCGCACAGCCGCTCCGGGCCGGCGCTGACGGGGATATCGAGCGCAAACCAGACGGTGATCTTCTGCTGTTTTACCGTGTCTTCCCAAAAGGCGTTCATACACACATGGCCGGCCACTTCTTTCATGTCGTTGAGGATTTTCCAATCGGGCGCCCGCAGGGAATCCTCGATGATATAAGTTTTGCCCAGCATCTGTACGGCATCGAACATAGTGTTACCGGCAAAATCCCGTTTGATCAGGTACACATCCTTTCTCCAGGAAAACCCCATATCCTCTTCCTCGGCTTTTTCCTCCGAATCTTCGTATTTCGATTCGGTGGCGTTAAAATAAAGCGTGGTGTACATTTTCCACTCGGAACGGTTGCCCCACATATAGGCCAGCTTTTCCTTTCGCTGGGTACTGATATAATCCACCGCCGCCATCTGTTTCACCCAGTTGTAGGTTTTTAAATACCTGATCTGCCCCTCCGTTTCCTGGGTGAAGCCGGAAGGGAGGAAAGCAGAAACGATAAAAAGAAAAATCAGAGTGGATTTACGTTTGATCAATCCTGTGATAGTCATATGAATATTATGAGTGTTTCGTGGTTTCAGACTTTCCAGGTTTTATAAACCTGGAAAGTCTGAACGGTAAACGAATTATATTTTCCTGATTTTCAAAAGATACCATGTTTACCCCTGGCGACGCTTACCACCAGTTATTCTTCCCGATTTTCGCTTCATAGCCCCGCATATTATAGCTCACGCTCA
>JAKLJF010000382.1 GCA_023151335.1 Thermoanaerobaculia bacterium
AGCGACATGTTGAATGATGAATGCTGAATATAAAATATAGAATAATTTATGAGTGGGAACGACAAACTCATCATGATCAAATCCTTGCACACGCTGATTTGGGTGTTTTACAATATAGTCATTTTCTATTTGTTATATGCAGTAATAGTAAACAAAATTGATGTATGGGTTTGGGTATGCATAGGGCTTGTTTGCTTGGAAGGGATAGTGCTTGCCATTTACAGGATGAAATGCCCGCTGACGATAGTTGCGGAGAAATATTCGGATTCGGATAGAGCAAATTTTGATATTTATTTACCCCACTGGCTGGCAAAATATAACAAGGAAATTTACACCTCTATTTTTTCAGCTTCGATCTTAATTCTGTTTTACAGACTATTGAATCAATAAAATAACGCACTACCCTTAAACATTCATCATTCATCATTAAGTTATATGCCCTTCTATCATCGTCTTGGCAAAATACCCCGCAAACGCCACGTGGTATTCCGCCAGCCCGGCGGAGCGCTGTACCAGGAAGAACTGGTAGGCACCCAGGGATTCAGCGGCATGTCGGCGCTGGTGTACCACCTGCACGCGCCCACGCAGATCCGTGCGATCGAGTCGCCCTATCCGGTGCAGCCGAAAATCGCCATCGAAAACAACATCAATCCGCTCAAATTCGAGGGCTTCAACGTACCGCCGGTAGACGATTACATCGACAGCCGCAAGGTATTGTTCGTGAACAACGACATGTCGGTCGGTCTGGCAGCGCCCACCGCGACGCCGGAATATTTTTTCAAAAATGCCGACGCCGACGAAGTCGTCTTTGTACACCGGGGCCGGGGCGAGCTGCAAACCATGTTCGGTACGGTGCCTTTCGAGCCGGGCGACTACCTGGTGATCCCGCGCGGCACCGTTTATAAAACGGAGTTCGAAACCGACGACAATCGCCTGCTCATCGTCGAATCGCACGGCCCGGTGTTCACGCCGCGCCGCTACCGCAACGAATTCGGTCAAATGCTCGAACACTCGCCGTTCTGCGAGCGCGATATCAAACGCCCGGAAATGCTCGAAACCTTTGACGAGCGCGGCGACTTCGAGGTCCGCATCAAAAAACGCAATACCATTTTCCCTTTCCTCTACCCCTACCACCCCTTCGACGTAGTAGGCTGGGACGGATACCACTACCCCTACGCGTTCAATATCCACGACTTTGAACCCATCACCGGCCGTATCCACTTGCCGCCGCCCATCCACCAAACCTTCGAAGGGCGCAATTTTGTGATCTGCTCCTTCGTGCCGCGGCTCTACGATTACCACCCCGAGGCTATTCCGGCGCCTTACCACCACAGCAATGTGGATTCCGACGAAATTCTTTATTACGTGGACGGCAACTTTATGAGCCGCAACGACGTGCGTCCCGGCCAGCTTACGCTGCACCCGGCTGGTATCCCGCATGGTCCGCACCCGGGCGCCATCGAGCGCAGCATCGGCCAAAAAGAAACCCAGGAACTGGCCGTCATGATCGACCCCTTCAACCCGCTGATGATCACTGAAGAGGCGCTGAAACTGGAGGTAGAAGACTATTACCGGGTATGGTCATTGAGTGATGGAGTGATTGAGTGATTATTTTCATACGCCGCCTGCGGAGTCGTATCCCACAGTAGCCGGTATGTTTCGACGCCGTAGGCGAAATAATCACTCAATCACTCAATCGCTCAATCGCTCAATCGCTCAATCACTCAATCACTCCATCACTCAATGTTGATACAACCTGCTCCCACTCAGCCCCAGACCGAGGACTTCCTCCCGTTGCACGGGACAGACTATATAGAACTCTATGTGGGTAACGCCAAACAGGCCGCCCATTTTTACAAAACGGCCTTCGGCTTCCAGTCTCTGGCTTATGCCGGCCTGGAAACAGGTATACGGCATAAGGTTTCTTACGTGCTGCAGCAGGGGAAGATCCGTCTGGTGCTCACCTCGCCGTACCACTCCAACTCCGATATCGCCGAACACCAACGCCTGCATGGCGACGGCGTGAAGGTGATCGCATTTTGGGTGGACGATGCCGAGGTGGCTTTCCGGGAAACCACCAAACGCGGCGCCCGCGCTTACCTGGAACCCACAATTGAACGCGACAACTACGGCGAAGTGGTGCGTTCGGGTATTCACACGTACGGCGACGTGGTGCACCTCTTCGTAGAGCGCAAAAACTACCGCGGCGTCTTTTTGCCAGGTTTTGAAAAATGGGAATCGGATTACAATCCCACGCCTATCGGCCTGGAATACGTGGACCACTGCGTGGGCAGCGTCGGCTGGGGCGAAATGAACAAATGGGCCAGATTTTACGAAGAAGTGCTGGGCTTTAAAAACCTCATCACTTTCGACGACAAGGATATTTCCACCGAATACACGGCCCTGATGTCGAAAGTGATGACCAGCGGCAATATGCGCATCAAATTCCCGATCAACGAACCGGCCCAGGGCAAGAAAAAATCGCAGGTAGAGGAATTCTATGAGTTCTACGAAGGCGCCGGTTGCCAGCATATTGTCTTCACCGTGAGCGAATTGCGCAAACGCGGCGTGGAATTCCTGTACGTGCCGGGCGACTATTACGACACCGTGACCGACCGCGTCGGTTCTATCAAGGAAGACCTGGCCACGCTCAAAAATCTCGGTATCCTGGTGGACCGCGACGAAGAAGGGTATCTCCTTCAAATTTTCACCAAGCCGGTGGAAGACCGCCCGACAATGTTCTTCGAGATCATTCAGCGCTGCGGCGCCAAATCCTTCGGCAAAGGCAATTTTCAGGCTTTGTTTGAAAGCATCGAGGCGGAGCAGCGCCGGCGGGGTACGCTGTGATCATACATCACCGAAGCTGTACCCGGTCGATTTCTTCCAGCGTATCCGGGTTTACGACCCGCATTACGATTTCTTTTCCCGAAATATCGAACAGGCAGAGGGCATTTTGCACCGTAAAACCCCGCACCGCCGCCGACCAGGGCGCCTGCTGCTGCGCGTAAAACGGCGCCCCGGCAGCGCCGTTGATGATCTGCCAGACGGGGCGTTTCAGCGGCTGCCGTTCAAAAAACCAGGGATCGGGATAACGCGGGGTCTGATCATCGATGATCATGCGGTTGTAGTTGTGTTCGTCGCCGCAGAGGAAAGCCACCACCTTGGAGGAACGGTTCACGCAGCGGTCGAGTATTTCATCCCGGCGTTCGATGATGCCTTTAGCCAGGCCCTTGCCAGCCACGTAAGGGCGGTTGCCGTTGTCGCCGTTGTACCACATGCAGTCGCCGCGGTGACCGCCGTTGGGAAAGGGCGGCGTGTGGATTGTAACAAATACATGCAGGATATTGGTGTCCGCTTCAAAAGCCTGGAGGGTTTGGTCGAGCCATTCCAGTTGGCGGTCCATGACATAGCCGTGCAGGTTGCCGCCGATAAACCGCAGGCCGCGCAGCAACGGCGAAAACCAGTAGTTGGAGTTCAGCACGACCATCGCGGTATTGCCGTGCGTATAGGCAAAAACGTTTTCGCGGTAGCTGGGAAAATCGCCCGGCGCGTCGGGGTTGGGGTCGTACACGGCGCCGTCTTCGCTTTCGGGGCCGTTGAGCGGATTAACGAATAAGGCGCCAAACTGGGCCTCGGCGGAATGTGTTTCGTACGGGAATCCGTCGATGGCCACCCAGTTGCGTTCGGCGGAGGCCCAGCCGAGCGATTCGTGGTTGCCCATGCCCACGTTGAAGGGGATGTAATGCCAATAGGGTTCCACGGCGTGTATCCAGTTGGCCGCCTGCAGGCGCCACTCGTCCGGGTCGCTTACGTAGCCGTCGAACAGGTCGCCGGTGAATTGCACGAAAGCCGCGTCTTCGCGCAGGGCCAGCGCCCCGATGCGGCTCATGATCTGGCTGTTGGCGCCGTATATATTGCGTTCGCCGCCGCCGTAGCCGCTGCGCGAATCGCTGGCATAAGCGAAGGTAAATGCGAGTGTGGGGCCGGGCGCTGGGGCGGTAGAGAAGCGGTATTGCTGCCGCAGGTCGCCGCACTGTACGGCGTATTCGTAGTGCGTATCCGGACGCAGGCCGGTGGCGGTGTATTCGTGTCGCAGCACCGGGATACCGCTTTTGTACACCGTTACGCCGGGTATTTCGATATGCGTTTCCACGGGTTCGGAGGTTTCATACCAGATGGTAATGCTGGTGTCGGTTTGGCACGACAGAAAGGGGCCGCGCAGCACGACCGGCAGCGGTACAAACTGCTTGTCGTCGGCGGCGAAAGCGGTTTTGCCCTCGTAAACCATATTCCCACCCTGGTCGATCAGGCGGAAGCCGAGTACGCCCCGGCCGCTTTTTTGCCAGCCGGTGTGGTCGTAGCCTTCCTTCAGGTCTTTGCGCACCGGTAAAAAGGCCGCTCCCGTGCTGTCGATACCGGCTTCGAAACGCAACACCGCCGTGGGATACGTATGCTGGCCGAATGGGATCAGCCCGTACACCACGCTGCCGCCCCGCAGGCGTTCGGCGGCAAATTGCAGGCGCAGGCCGTCTTGTTCGCCGCGCACTTCGGGCGTCACCCCGCTCAGCGTGAACCAGGCGGGTTTCCGGTACAGGGTGACCGTGGAACCGTCGGGGGCTTTGCCTTGCAGGTTGCCTTTTTTGTCGTACTGCAAATTGGCGTGCACGGCAGGAATGGACGGCGTATCTTTTTGGGCCGGAAGCAGAAAAGCCGCTCCGAGACAGCACAGGAACAGCAGCGATGTTTTGGTTCGGATATGCATAGGTGGCGAAGGTAAGGCAGCTTACCCCTTGACGGTAACATTAAACTGGGCTAAATTTGTGACCGCCAGATGAATCAGGCTTGGCTTGGCTCCACGACCATATCGAAAACGTACTGCCTTTTCAACGGGGATGCCAGGGGAAGGGCAGGTTTATTGGTGATATTCCCAAAAACGGAGCAGTAAATGAGGTACGTTGCGGGAGTATGCCGGATATCAGGTGGGTAGCTGTAATTTAGGGGAATGGGAGGAAGTGACGATAACACCCCCGTTGTAGCGGACAATCCAACAGACCCTGATCGAACCCGGCTGTAAATAATACTCCGTATTCGGAAGATCAAGATGCGATTCCGGCGCTTCATGGTAGCGGCATTCGAGGTTCAAGCATGTGGGGGATTTTTCCGCCGGGCCCAAAACAGGCGGAAAAATCCCCAACATAACTGTTACCGTACAATGATCAACTTCTGGAAATAACGCCTGTTGTTGTGTTCAATTTTCAGGTAATACAGCCCGCCATTGATCTCCTGCAAATCCAGGACGGAATTTTGCTGAGCGATGGTGAGCGTCTTTACCAGTTTGCCGCTTGCATCCACCACGTACAGGCGAGCCGGGTCGTTTAAAAACCCGGGGAATTCTATCGTACAAAAATCAGCGG
>JAKLJF010000383.1 GCA_023151335.1 Thermoanaerobaculia bacterium
CGAGAAGGACAAATCCGGCACACATCTTGGCGAGACCGTCAATTACCAGGGTAAAGCACTGAACACCTATGTTAAAACCGATGACGACGGCCATCCGACGGAAGCGGGTTTTACCATTCCGGAAACTGTGTTCAATTCCTTTGATGCCCTGAGCAGCGACGTCTCCTGGAGCCTGGATTTCCCGACGACCGATAATGAAACGCCGTTCCTTCACCTGTACGCCGGCTTCAATCCGCACGGTCACGAACCGATGGGCATCTACGACAAGCCGCACTTCGATTTCCATTTTTACACGACCAGCGAAGCCGAACGTTTGGCAATTTCCCCGGTTGACACCGTTAAGGGCGCCAAACCCCTGCCCGCGGGCGAAGTGCCGGCCACGTATTTTAACGCCGGCCTGGTGCCTGAAATGGGATCACACTGGATCGACGGCACGGCGCCTGAACTGAACGGCGGAACGTTTACCGAAACGTTCATTTTCGGCTCCTTCGACGGCAAAATGACGTTCTATGAGCCGATGATCACCAAAGCGTTTATTGAAGCAAAACAAAACTTTACGAAAAATATCCCGGCCGTGACGGCTTTCGGAAAAGCGGGTAAATACTACCCCACGAAATTCGGCTTCCGGCACGATGAGGCGGCGAAGACGTACCAGTTTTTCGTCAGCGATTTTGTGAAACGCTAAAAAAAGTTCGTCCGGACAGCAAAACAGCCCGGACGAACCCCATAAAGAGACATTTTAGAACGGTGTAACAGGCCCGGTGCTTCGGTTGAAGTGCCGGGTTTTTTATTTAAAAATGGTGTTGCAAATAATAAGCCGCTACGCCGGCAAAATAACCGATCAGCGCGTACAGCGAGATGCGTTTCATATACCAGATAAAATCAACTTTCAGGATACCCATCGACGCCACGCCGGCAGCCGAACCGATAATGAGGATGCTGCCGCCCGTACCGGCGCAGTAGGCCATCAGCTCCCAGAAATCATGGTCGGGTGGAAATTCCGTCAGTTTGTACATCCCCATGGACGCGGCTACGAGCGGCACGTTATCTACCACGGAGGAGAGCAGGCCGATCAGGATGTTAATGACATAAATGTTGCCGGCGAAAGCACGATTCAGCAACTCCGACAACAAATGTAAATGCCCCGAGGCTTCCAGGGCGCCAACTGCCAGCAAAATACCGAGGAAAAAGAGGATGGCCGGCGAGTCTATCCGGTGTAGCGTGTTGGCCACCGAAAAGCCATGTTTTACTTCATGCTCCTTGTCGCGGTGGATAAACTCGGTGACATACCAAAGCACCCCTACGCCGAGCAAAATGCCCATATAAGGCGGCATGTGGGTGACGGTTTTGAATACCGGCACGAACAGGAGCGCGGCCACACCTAATACAAACAACAGATTCCGTTCGAATGGCGTGGTTTCGCTCTCTTTTGTCATTTCCTTCAGTTCGGCCGTATCAGCTGGGTCGCTTTGGCGCCGTATTACGAGCGTGGCAACAAACAAAGGCGCCAGCAGGCAGACAACCGAAGCGATAAATGTAGATTTGATGATCCCCAGGGTAGTAACCTGCCCGCCGATCCAGAGCATGATGGTGGTCACATCACCAATGGGCGACCAGGCCCCGCCGGCATTCGCGGCAATAATCACGAAGCCGCCCAGGAACCAGAGATCTTTCTGTTTCCGGATCATTTTACGCAACAGGGCACTCATGATGATGGCAGTGGTCATATTATCAAGCACCGAAGAAAGGATGAACGCTACCCAGGAAATGATCCACAGCAGCTTTACCGGATTGGTCGTTTTGATCCGGTCGGTCACCACACGGAAGCCGTCGTGCACGTCCACCAACTCTACAATAGTCATGGCGCCAAGCAGAAAAAACAGGATTTCCGAAATACTGCTCAGGTGTTCTGAAAGCGAATGTTTCAGGTATCCCTGGGTGTCTGCGCCGATTTTATGCGTGCTCTGTTCCTGAATGATGGCGTTCACAATATCGCCAATACTGAGCACACCCAGTAAGGTATCGCCCTGCATGACGGGCAGGTGGCGGATCCTTTTTTCGCTGAACAGGTTCATACAATCCTCTATATCCATATCAGGGGTGACGGTAAAAAGTTTTGAGGTCATCACCTCCGTTACAGGGGTACTCTTGGCCTTGCGACCCTGGATGATACCTTTACGCGCATAATCGCGTTCAGAGAAAATACCGATCAGTTTCTCGCCATCCATTACCAGTACGGCGCCTATGTTTTTTTCCGCCATCAGATTCAAGGCGTCGATAACCATGTCGTTGGGCGTAACAAACCAGATAGTGCCTTTCGGTTTCGCTGCCAGCAGTTTCTCTACAGAGATCATAGGTGAATTTAATTGCTTTTGGTGAACAGATCAGTGCAGCCGTTCGATATTCGGCCAGTGCAATATGGATGCTGGCTAAGGTATGGCATGGCGCTTGTTCAGCCAAATAATTTTCTGGAAAACAATACGATTTTGTCAGGCGCCGGCAAAATAGACCCTCCATATCGCGTTTACGGAGAACTATACCTTTAGGTTGTTGTTTATAAATTAACCGCTGTGTTTACCCGCTACGTTTACGAAACTTTGAAAGTTTCGTAAACGTCCCCCCGGTTCAGGAATTAAAAACCCCGATCTTTGCATTTTCAAAAATTAAAGCGTATGCTCACAGTTTTATTGGCTTCGGTGGTTTTTGTGCTGGCGGCTTTTTTCATGTTCAGCCTTCGGTTGCTTTTTGTCAAAGGCGGAGAATTCAGGGGTACCTGCGCAGGCAACAGTTCATTTCTCAATAAAGAAGGGATTGCCTGCGGCGTATGCGGCAGGAAACCGGGTGAGGGGTGTGGCAAGGAGGATCAGAATTGATCTTTATAAAAACAAAAGGTGATCGAGGTAATAGACCGCGATACCTGCAAAATACCCGATAGCCGCGTAAATGGAGATCCGCTTCATATACCACAGGAAATCCACCTTCAGGATTCCCATAGAGGCCACCCCGGCGGCCGATCCAATGATCAAAATACTGCCGCCCGTGCCTGCGCAGTAAGCCAGCAGGTTCCAGAAATCGTGGTCGGGCGGGAATTCGGTCAGTTCATACATGCCCATGGAGGCAGCCACGAGCGGCACGTTATCTACTACGGCCGATAACAACCCGATCAGGGTATTGATCACATATATGTTCCCGGCAAAAGTGCGGTTCAGCAACTCCGACATCAGGTGTAAATGCCCGGAAGCGTCCAATGCGGCCACTGCCAGCAGGATACCGAGGAAAAACAGAATGGCCGGGGAGTCGATCCGGCGCAGCATGGCAGCCACCGAAAATCCGTGTTTGGTCTCCGGTTCCTTGTCGCGGTGTAAAAATTCGGTAACATACCACAACACGCCTACCACGAGCAGGATGCCCATGTAGGGCGGCATGTGGGTGACTGTTTTGAATATGGGCACGAACAACAGGCCGCAAACGCCGAGTACAAACAGCAGGTTGCGCTCAAAAGGCGTGGTGCCGTTGCCCTTGTGTATTTCCGCTTTGGTCATGGCCTCCTCTTTTCCGGCTTTGCGGCGCATCACCACCGTGGCTACCAGCAAGGGAGCCAGCAGGCAGACAAAAGAAGTGAATGCCGTGTTTTTCATAATGTTCAGTGTGGTCACTTGCCCGCCGATCCAGAGCATAATGGTGGTCACGTCGCCGATGGGCGACCAGGCGCCGCCGGCATTGGCGGCAATGATCACAAAACCGCCCAAAAACCATAGGTCTTCCTGTTTCCGGATCATTTTACGCAACAAGGCGCACATAATGATGGCCGTCGTCATATTATCGAGCACCGAAGAAAGGAAGAAGGCCACCCAGGAGATCACCCAGAGCAGTTTCACCGGGTTGGTGGTTTTGATCCGGTCGGTCACCACCCGGAAACCGTCGTGCACATCCACCAGTTCCACGATGGTCATGGCGCCGAGCAGGAAAAACAGGATTTCCGCGATGTTGCTCAGGTGTTCTGAAAGAGAATGCTTCAGATAACCCTGGGTGTCGGCGCCGATACTGGCGGAGGCGGGCATGGCATCTACCCCGAATACGAGGATCAGCCAGCAAAAAACGCCGGTCAGCAATGCCGTGGCGGCTTTGTCAATTTTCAGGGGATGTTCGAGGGCGATGAGCGTGTAGCCCGCGATAAACACGAGGACGATGAGAAGCGCCATAAAGTCGGTAACGTTTTGACAAGAAGGTAAAAAATAATGACTTCCGGCAAAGCCTTAGGTCCTGTCGAAGGTAGGGCAAGCCGGATGTTTGGCCAAAAAAGTCTGTAAAAATTTAATCTGTTTTTTATAAAGAAAAACGACACTAATCGACTCATAATTAGGTCATTCCGTCAGATCGCCAAAGTTTGTACGCACTTGCGTTTCCCCTTTTTCATCCGTATAAATACCGTATATTTTCAGGTCGAGTTTGGCCGCGGTTTCCATGGCTTTTTCCATGCCCATCACGAGGAAAGCCGTGGCGAAAGCATCGGCCGTGGCGCAGTCGTTTGCTATCACCGAAACGCTGAGTAACTGGTGTGTAATAGGGTAGCCGGTGCGTGGATCGATGGCATGGCTGAACTTTTTTCCGTCGCGCACCACGAATTTCCGGTAGCTGCCGGAGGTGGCCAGCGATTTGCCGCTGAGCGGCGCCACCGTTTGCAGCGGCCGCCCGGCCGTTTCCGTTTCCGAGGGTTTATCAATGCCGATCTGCCAGGGTTCGCCCTTGTCGTTGCGGCCGGCGGTGCGCACTTCGCCGCCGATTTCCACCATGTAATTCCGTACGCCGTTTTGTTCCAGGAAATGCGCCATGACATCCACCGTATAACCCTGGGCGATGGCGTTCATATCCACTTCCATACGGGGGTCTGCTTTTATTAGAATCCCGTTTTCCAGGCGAATTTTGTGAAAACCGCACAGTTGCAGCAGGCTGTCCACCTGCGCGGAATCGGGCGGCGGCAATCCTTTTTTATAACTGAACCCCCAGGCTTTCACCAGCGGCCCCACCGTGATATCGAAAACGCCGTCCGTGGCTTCCGACACTTCCTGTGCGCGGCGGAACACGGCCGTAAAATGTTCGTCAGCTATTGTCCCCTGTTCATTCCGGTTGAACCGGCTGATGATGGAAGTGCTGTCCCAAAGCGACATGCTGCGGTCGATCAGTCGAAACAGGCTGTCCACGGGGAGGGAAAAATCGCGGGAAAGCGAGTCGAAATAGGTGATGTGAAAAGTAGTGCCCTGCGCTTTCCCTTCGAGGTGGATATAGGCCGGCGGCGTTTGCCGGCAGGCAGCCAAAATAGTAAAAGGAACAACAATCAGGTATTTCATAAGCCTCGAATGCATGCACGTATTTTTTCTGTAAATACAAATTTGCGGAGGGGCGCCGGTTTTTT
>JAKLJF010000384.1 GCA_023151335.1 Thermoanaerobaculia bacterium
GGGGGGCATTGCGCGCAGCACGCAGCACTGCGCCAGAGAGGAGAGGCATCACATTTTCCTGCACCCAGGGGCTGACCTGATCCGGGTCGTAGTCATTCAGTTCGGCGTAAAATACGTCGCCGTTTTCGGCAGCAAGGCCCACTGAAATCAATTCGGCCTCCCGGTGCAGTCCGGTGAATTCGGTGTCCAGAAAAATCAGCGTGGGCATCCGGCAAAGTTAATCTTTTCAGAAACATAAACTACTCCACCTTTACCCTAATCCCCGCAGAATGACTCGTAAACTCCGGCGCGTACATGCATTGTATCGTTGTAATCCCGTTGGAGAAGTCGCCCCGGTGGTTCACCACCAGCGGATACTCGAACACGAAGGTGCCGCGCGGCAGGTAGTCGATGAAAAAGTGGGTGGCCAGGTCTTTGGTGCTTTCGTAGTAGCCCAGGCCGTCCTGCCAGCGGTAGCCGCTGAGCACGTTGACCGGTTCGAAGCCGCTGGCGCGCATGTCTTTCAGGTGTACGTATTCCATGGCGCGGTCTACGCGGATTTCGATGCGGACTTTGATCTTGTCGCCTGGTTTGAGGCGGCTGCCTTCGGGCAAGGGCGTGAGCACGGGGCCGGTGGGCGTGTTGTCTTCGCGGAACAGTTGTTTGACGATGGTCAGCGGCGTTTTTTTGAAGGACTGGATTTTGTCCAGGTCTTCAAAATATTGCCAGTACGCGGCGCCCCACACCAGATTACTGTTCGGGTTATCCACCCGGATTTCACTCCAGGAGGATTTTACTTCGCGGCCTTTCCACGATTCTTTAAAATAGCCGGTACCGGCTTCGTATTCGGCGGGTTTGAGCGTTTTGCCGCCCAGGCTGACCTGAACCGGTTTGGTATTCTCCAGCCACCCCGATCCCTCGGGGTCTCCGTGAAGCAACAAGGCGTAAACCGCCTCGGCCGTGGCTTTGGTGCTTTCCCAGCGGTTGGTTTGTTTGTTTTTCAGCAGCCAGATGCGCAGTTCTTCCACGGCCCGGCGGTCGTTGGCCACTTCGTCGAACACTTCCACCATGAGCGCCTGGGTTTCCACGGGCAGTTGGTACCAGTACATGCCCCAGTCGAAGGGCCAGTACATGCCGAGTTCTTCTTTTTGCGTGGCGCGTTCGCGCAGGCTGGCCACGATGCGCTGGGCGGCTTCGCGGCGGTCGGCGCGGTGCAGGGCCAGGGCGAGCAGGCCTTCCTGGTACAGGCCTTTGCCGAGCCAGTATTTTTCGGCCTGGCCGAGGTAGTACTGCACCACTTTGCTACCGCGGTCGAGCCCGAGGAAGGAACGCGCGTAGAGGTAGTGGATCACCAGGCCGTCGAGGTGGTCGTCGTCCCATTTGGCCTTGCCGGCTTGTACGGCTTTTTCCAGTTCGCGGTAGTGGCGTTCCACTTCGCCGTCGCAGAATTGCAGGGCTTTGTTCCACATTTCGGACGCGCGCGGGTCGTTTTGGGTGCTGAGGGCGCCGAGCTTATCGAGGTGGCCGAAGCCGGCGGCGATGTACTGGGTGATGTACCAGTCTTCGCGTCCGCCGGGGAACCAGGACCAGCCGCCATTGGAAGACTGCCTTTCGGAAAGGATGCCGAGCGCGCGTTCCTGTTCGTCGGCCATGCGGTTGAGGTCGAACAGCAGGGCGATGTTTTGTTTTTGCTGTTCCTCGCTTTGCGCGTCGAGCACCCAGGGCGTTTCTTCGAGCAGGGCGGTTTTGAGTTCCTGGTTTTTACTCAGGTTCGATTTCAGGGCGCCGGTGCCCTTCCATCTGTCGTAAACCCTGCGCAGGTTCGGCAGTTTTTGCGTGACGCTCGACGCCAGCGTGTTGGCGTACAGGCGACTAAATATTTGCTCGGTACATTCGTGCGGGAACTCCATGATATAGGGCAGCGCCTGCACGGCGTACCAGGCCGGGTTACTGGTAAACTCCAGGGTGTAGCGCTCCGTGCGCAGCGTGTTGGAACTGCTGTTTTTCAGGTTGTCGAACACCACAGTTTTGCTTTGGCCGCCGCGTACGGTGATGGGCAGCGTTTCGGTCACCAACATGCGGTTGGTCAGTACGGGCAGGGTGTTTTCCTCGCCGTCGGTAAAATTATTGCCTTCGGCAAATACCTGCCAGGTAAGGCCGTTCACCTGGCCTTCGGGCACTTTTAGCCGCCACATAACAGGCGCCGACTGGCCGGCCTGCACCGTAAACGGAACCGTTTTGGCATCGAGGCTGAAAGCCGCGTCGGCGGGTTCCATGCTCACGGCATCGAACAGTTTCAACGTGGCCGTGCCCGTGATGGCGGCCTGCGAGAGGTTGCTCACCTTGGCGGCAAACACGATCTCGTCGCCTTCGCGCATAAAACGCGGCGGGTTGGTGATGATCATCAGGTCTTTTTGCGTGAGCACCGATTTTTCCGCCAGGGCCGTTTGCAGTTCTTTGGTATGGGCGAACGTGAGCAGTTTCCAGCGGGTGAGCGCCTCGTTCATGGTGAATTTCAACACCACGTCGCCGTTGGCATCGGTGCGCAGTTCGGGGAAGAAAAAGACGGTTTCGTTCAGGTTGCGGCGGGGCGCCGGGGCAGCCGGTTTGGAAACCGCCTGACCATCCTGGCTCACGGCCGGAGAAACCGGCTGACCAACCATACCTTCCTCGTCGGCCTTGGCGGCTTTTTCCATTGCCGGAGCGGCAGGAGCAGCCGTGTCCATCAACGCTATTTCCTCCTCTCTCCGGGATTTGAATTCTCCGGCGGCCATGGCGCGCAGCGGATGCCGCCCGCCGTACAGCGGAAAACCGAACCATTCCAGTTCATGGAAGCGTCGGCCAGGCGGTTGGGGTATTCCGGCAACCGGCTCATATCGGGTTTCGCCGTTTACGGCGTTAAAACCGCTGCCGGCCGGGTGCAGGCGCTGGTAATAGCCCGGGAAGGAAATACCGTTCCAGCTGTGCGGCAGAAATTGATCGAGCGAAGCGTCGTACATACCGGCGACCAGTTCGGCGGCCACTTTTTCTTTTTTCGGCCCGCTGATGCGGATGCGCCATTCTTCTTTTTGCCCGGGCAACAGTTTGTCGCGGAAGGTTTCGAAGCTGATCTTCAGTTCCTTGTTGCTCCAGGGCACGTTTACGGAGGAGCTGATGTTGCCGTAAAAACGATTGTTTTTCACCGTAAAGGCCGTAACCGGGATGCCGCCGCGATCGCTTTCCGTCACGGACAAATCTATGGAAGTGCTTCCGCTGACCTCGAGCCAGCGGGGTGCAGCGTTTCTGTTTTCCCGGTCGGTGATGACCAGAAAACGATAACGTTCGCCCCTGGCGCCCAGCCAGATACGGGCGGTTTCGCCGGGTTGGTAGCTGTTTTTTTCCACCAAAGCGGCGGGTTCTTCAAATTGAGTGCCCCGGTCTCTGGCCTCCCATACGCGCACGATACGTTTGATTTCGACGGGTTCGCCGTAAGCGTCTTTCGTCGTCAGGGTGACACGGTAATAGCCTGCCGTCATCCGGCCACCGTGCAGATCGGCTTGTTTGCCGGTGGCGGTGTTGAATTCCACGCGGCGCGTTTCATCGTAACGGCCCCATTTTTCCGGATCGTCTTCGCCGTTCCAGGCGTAGGTGGGGAAATCGCGGCGGAAATCGGCTTCGCCCAGGGTCGGGATGTCCGGGTTTTCCCAATATCTTTTTGCAAACAGTATTTTGGGTTCGATCAGGCGCTGGATGTCGATGGTACCGGCAGCCGCCTGGAATTGTCCGGCAGTATTGGTGGTATTGATCGTGATCTTGCGCAGGCTGTCCAGCTCGATGTCGCGCGGGAGGCCGAGATCCACGTTCAGGGCCACGTAACCGGCGGAAACGCGGCTTTCACTGCCGCGCGTTTCGCCGGTGATGTCGGTGACGTCGGCCGTGACGGTGTAGTCGAACATGGGCTGGTCTTTTTTGGGGATGGTCCGGTCGGGCAGGGCGGTAAATTCGATGGTAAATCCGCCGTTGGCGTCGGTGGTGGTGGTGCCGTTGGCGATTTCCATGGTTTCGGTGTTGAACCAGGGTTTGCGCCAGCTCCACCAGTCCCACCAGGGGAAACGCGCCTGCCGCACCACGCGGTAGCGCACCTGTGCGCCATCCACGCTGCTGCCGGCGTAGTTTTTGGCTTCGCCGCGCAGGGTTACTTTGTCGTTTACGCGATAGGCGCCTTCCACGGGTTTGAAGGTAACTTCGAAGCGCGGGCGCTTGTATTCTTCCACGCTGAAATACACCGCGGCGTCGAATTCGGCGGCGGCTATCTGCATTTGGCCGGTAAGGCCCGACGCGGGAGCGGTGAATGCGCCGTTGATGGTGCCGAATTCATTGGAGCGCAGTTTCAGTTCGCCTTTTTCCTGGTAATTGACATCGAGGAATTTGACGGTAACCGGCGTATTGGGCAGTATTTTCGGGTAATTTCTTTCATTGTACGACAACAGGACGCCTTTGAAATAGACGGTTTGTCCGGGGCGGTATATCGAGCGATCGGTAAAAAACAGGATATCGCGCCGCGGCTCCGGCCGGTGTTCGCGATAGCGGCTGAAATGGCTATCGAGCCAGAGTGAGTCGCCGTTTTGGCTCAGGCGGGCGGAGAAGCCGGTGTTTTCCGGCGCTTTAAAGGAAATAAACCCTTCGCGATCGCTTTCCGCGTTGCCGATGAATTGCCGGATGTTCCGGCGTTCGTTGTAATTCCACCGGTATGAAAAGAAATCGGCGCGCACACCGGCCAGGGGCAGCCCGCTTTCGCGATGAACCACGACAAAACGGTTGTCCCCCGCATCGTGGTAGCTGACGCCGGCCAGGCTGGAGCAGGTGAACAGCGCGAAACTGACCATTTCATTTTTCGGGGAAAAGGTTTCGGAACTGGATACCAGCACGGCATAGTGACCGGGCGGCAAGGCATCGAGTTTGATCTCGGTACGGTGGCGGCGGAAATCGCCGGGGTTGGTAATATCCCAGGCGCGTTGCTGAAGCGCGGGCAGGTTGTTCAGTGCCGGCAGGCGGTTTTCCCATTGGGTTTCGTTGAACGCATCGGGATCGTTGGGCAAAGCCACCACTTTCGCCCACACTTTCGCCAGGTTTTTGTACGAAACGGACAGCAAAACCG
Source organism: Thermoanaerobaculia bacterium (assembly GCA_023151335.1). Classification (GTDB taxonomy): domain Bacteria; phylum Bacteroidota; class Bacteroidia; order Chitinophagales; family Saprospiraceae; genus M3007. The sequence continues at coordinate 5,117 of JAKLJF010000384.1, forward strand.
GTTTGCCGGGCAAGCTCACTTTCTCCGTTTCCAGATCGAGCGTCGGGCGGCGCAGATCGGCCAGCAGGGCCGCGCATTGGGCGGCGCCGTGGCTGCCGGGGTGGCGCCGGATAGCGTCTTCACATTCTGTTACGGCCCGCTGGAGGTGCCGGCCTTTGGAATCGGGCGTGCGGGCGTCTTCTTCCACCAGGGCCAGGGCCAGTTGGTGTACGATCTCGGCATCGGACGGGTGGTTGTAATGCAGTTTGTGGATGTATTCCAGCGCCCGTTGGTACAGGTTGTTTTTGT
>JAKLJF010000385.1 GCA_023151335.1 Thermoanaerobaculia bacterium
TATGCAGCGCTGCCCCCGTTTTGCCAGATTTCGAGATGACAGCACGGGAAATTTTCGAAAATTCCTGAATTATTTCTTCCGGTCAAAATACGCATGTACCGCCTCTCCCCGCGTGGTTACGTGTAGTTTCTCGTAGATATGCCGGCAATGGGTCTTCACCGTGTATTCGGAAATATGCAACCGGTCGGCGATTTGTTTGTACAACAGACCGGTGCGGAGCAAATCCAACACTTCTTTTTCACGTTCGGAAAGCAGGGTTTCGTACGGATTTTCATTGGATTCAGGTTTGATGTGGTGCAGCCGGTCGACCACTTTCCGGGCAATTTGGGCGCTCATGGGCGAGCCGCCCTCGTAGAGTTCGCGCACAGCCTCCACAATCTTGGCTGGCGGGGTGCTTTTCAGCAGGTAGCCCGTGGCGCCGGCTTCGAGGGCATGGAAAATTTTATCGTCGTCTTCATACACGGTGAGCATCATAAATTGCATGGCCGGAAAGCGGTTTTTCAATTCGATGATCACTTCGATACCCGATTTGCCCGGCAAATTGATGTCGGTAAGCACCACATCGGGTTTTATCCGGGGCAATTCGCGGATGGCCGATTCGGCATTGGCGAAACATTGTTCGCAGTGCAAACCCGGTGTGTTGTTGAGAATGAGCGCCAGGGCGTTGCGGTACTCGTCCACGTCTTCAACGACGGCTATGCGAATCATGTCCATATCGGTTGCTTATAAAGGAGGTGATTAAAATTACGGTTAAGGCCTGGTTGCAGAATTTCAGCAAAAATCGCCATATTCCCCGACAAACTCCATACTCTTTTCGGGTGATTTAAGCCTTTATCGCCTTGTAAAATACGCCGTTTTGACGATTGCCGGCAGGGGCGGAGCAGGGACACCTTTGTCTATCTTTCCTGTTCACTTAAATTCGCTGTAACAATGAAAAAACATCTTTACCTCTGCCTCTTCGCGGGCATACTGCTCAGCGCCCCCCTCTCCGCCCAATGGGCGCTGCAGAAAACCAATGCCGGCGACAATTACAACACCCTTTGGGTGGACATGGTGGATGCCAACACCGTATGGGCTTCGCTCGATCAAAACATCAACGGGAGTTATTTCAACGCGGTGAACAAAGTGGTCCGCACGGTGGATGGCGGCCGCACCTGGACTACGCATGCCGTGGGTAGCGATTCAAAGGACTTTATCACCTCCATTTTCGCCCGCAGCGCGCAGGAACTCTGGCTGGTGACCTGGAACCAAAGCACGTATATCGGCAAAATATTCGTCACCAAAAATGGCGGTCAAACTTTTGAGCAAAAAGGGCTGAATGCCTTTGCCTATCCGGGCAATTACCCCGACGTCATCCACTTCTTCGACGCCCAAAACGGCGTCGCCATGGGCGACCCCTACAACGGCGAGTACCAGATATACACCACCTCCGACGGCGGCGAAACCTGGGTGCAAGTGCCTGCCGGCGAGCTGCCCGACCCCCTGACCGGGGAATACGGCCTGCAGGAAAGCTATGGTGTGACCGGGGATGTTGCCGTTTTCGGAACGAGCAGCAACCGGGTGCTCCGTACGCCCGACCGCGGACAAAGCTGGCAAGCCATCGACTTGCCCGCTCAGGAGAATGCTTTTGTGGTAATGGGGGCGGCCTTCAGCGACGACAACAACGGCTTGCTCGTGTACAATGTCAACTCCGGACCCGTATTCCAGCCCGGCAGCCAGCCCAAACCCCTGCGCACACAGGATGCCGGTCTTAGCTGGGAAGTGATCGATGATTCTGACGGAGATCAGTTCGACGAATTCAGCTATGTGATCCACGTTCCCGGCACCGCCGGCACTTTCCTGGCGGGCAACTACGATGGCTATGCTTACACCAAAGACTACGGCGTTACCTGGACCTATCGCGAAAACGACAGGTTCCGCATGCCCGGTGTGGATTGCATCGATGCCAGCACTTGCTTCGGCTCGATTTGGTCGGACGTCAAAAATACCGGTTCAAGGATCGGTCGCTGGGTAGGCTACCAACTGGCCAACCCCAACCCGCCGGGCGTCGCCCTGCGGATGAAGGCTACACCCAACCCGGCTACGGGGCCTGTTACAGTTACTTTTAGCCAGCCCTTGCCTGCCGGCGGTCTGCTGTATATGCTCGACAACTCGAATACCTACCTCGTGTCGCAACAAACCCTCACTACCGGGCAAACCACTGCCACCTTCAACATCGGCAGCCTGACGCCCGGCATGTACTGGCTGAAAGCGGTGGTGGGAAATAAGGTATTGATGGAGAAATTTTTTAAGAATTAAACCCGCGAGCAGAGAATCGGATAAATGCCAAAATATAGTTTTTATGCAAAGCGCTCCGGAACGCCGGGGCGCTCCGTTTTTGCGCATGCCTGTTCAGGCTTTGGCAGCGTGGGGTATTTGCCCGATCGCGTTCGATCCTTTTTTCAGTTTGCCCTCTTCGTTAAGAACGCCTTTTCATCCAATAATTATTTAAGGAGATTAACGCCAAAGAAATCTTTATTACCTATTTTTGTCAGGACATCCTTCCCTGATTCCACCGTATGCGCAAACCTGCCGTCTTGCTGTTCGTGTTCCTGCAGATAACCCTGGCAGGGCACACACAATTGCCCACCGATGGACTGGTCGCTTACTGGCCATTCAATGGCAACGTACAGGACGAAGGGCACAACCGCCTCCCTACCCTGCCCCACCGGGTTTTATGGACAAAGGATCGCTTCGGGCGCCCCAACAGCGCCATATACCTGAACAACGCCCAACGCGCATACGTGGAAGTGCCCGACCACCCGGCCCTGCACCTGTACAATTTCAGCTACTCTTTCTGGATGCTGACGGACAACGGGCTGATCAACGACGCTTTTTTCATCGCCAAACGCCTGGAAAAACCCGCCAACCGTTTCTCCATTGCCGTGTACCCGCGCAATTACATGCTGAACACGTTCATCTGCGACAGCGTGGGCAACGAGAATTATTTTCACTCGCTTTCGCTCTGGACGCCCAGGCTGCACACCTGGCATTGCCTCACCGTGGTGGGCGATTACCGCAACCTGAGTTACTGGATGTACATCGACGGCGAACTGGCCGGCCGGGCCGACCTGAATATCGCGGCAGCCTACGACCGCCATCCCCTGACATTCGGCGTATGGGTCTTAAACGACCGTTTCGGCGATTTTTTCAGGGGCAAACTCGATGACATCCGGATTTACAAACGCGCCCTGACGCCCGAAGAAGTGCGCCGTATTGCCGCCGACCGGCCGGGCGGCAAAGCCATCGGCACGGATTGGATGCGGCATGAACTGCCCGACGGCCGCTACGTGGCGCATTTCACCGAACGAAATAACATCATATCTACGACCCCATATTTGTTTGAATTAAGGCAGCAACAACCCTTCTGGCAAAACCGCTGGTTTCTGGGCGGCGGAGTATTGGTGGCCGTTTTGCTGGCCCTGCTGGCCCAACATTTGCGCCACAGGCAAAAAATACGCGCCCAACAATTGGAACTCGACCGCCTGAAGGCCGTCGAACAGGAGCGCTCGCGCATCGCGCGCGACCTGCACGACGACCTTGGCTCAGGGCTCGGCGCCATTGGGCTGCTGACGGAAATCGCCCGGCAAAAATCACGCGACCCGGGTCTGGATACCGAAATCAGGCAGATGGCTGCCACTTCCGCCGCGCTGTCGCGCAAGATCCGCGAGATCATCTGGCTGGTCAGCGCCCGCTTCGACCGCTGGGAAAACCTGGTCAGTTACCTCAATCACTTTGCAGTGGAGCTGTTTGCCGACTCCTCCACCGAACTGGAAGTGCAATTGCCCCCGGAAACGCCCGCGGCCACCCTGGGCGGCGAGCAGCGCCGGGCCTTTTTTCAGGCTGTCAAAACCGCTTTGTTATTGCTGCACAAACACGCGCCGGTGCGCCTCCGGCTGGCGTTTTCGCCACAAAGTCCTTTCACCGTTACGATCCAATACGATGGTCCCGATTATTTTTCAACCGAACTTGGCCCCGCCACCGAATTGGGCCAAACGCTGATGAAGTTGCGGCAAACCGGCGGCGCGTTCGGGATAAACGGCGAATCGCCGCTTACCCTGTATTTTTCCCTTAAACCCAATAACACATGAGAGCCGGTTTTGCCATCCTGGTCATTTGCCTGCCCGCCTTGATGCCGCTCCGCGCCGGCGCCCAAACTGCTGAAAACGGGCTGATTCTGCATTACAGCGCCCAAGCGCCGGGAAAAGACCTGTCGGGCAGGCACAACCACGGCGAATGGCACGATATCGGCGCCGGCCCCGGCATACCGGGCATTTCAGCCCGTTCCCTGGCTTTCGACGGTTCAGGCAGCTACATTCGGGTACCGCCTTCCGCCGCGCTGGATACCTGCAAAAGCATAACGGTGGCCCTCTGGTTCAATGCACTGGCATTTAACAGCTCCACCAGCCGCTTATTTCTGGTGGAACGCCTGTTTGGCGACAACAATACTTATATGCACCTGGCCGTGTTTTTCGATGCGGTGCTTTTTGCGCAAACTGATGGAAAGGCTACACAGTGGGTCCATTTCCCGGAATTTCTGAAAAAAAACAGCTGGTATCATCTTACCGGCGTTTTTGACCATGAAAAACGGGAAATGCGGATCTATATCAACGGCACACTAAGAAGAAAAATGACTTCGAACATCACACCTGCCGTTTCGCCGGAAAGGCCCCTGTACATTGGCGCGCAAAATTTCAACGCTCAGGTGTCGCACCTCTATGAGGGCTATCTGGAAGACCTGCGTCTGTACAACCGGGCCCTGAATGACGGCGAAGTGCGGGTGTTGACCAAAGATTTTACTTTTTCCAAACCCGAAACGGCCTTCGAGCCGGTCGATCGCCTCGAAGCGGGCCGGTACCTCCTGTCGCGGGTGGATACCAGCGGCCAATACAGGGGTGTGCGGGAAATAGTGGAAGTGTCCGCCGCGGAGCCGCTCTGGAAACGGGGCTGGTTCGTGGCCCTGAGCCTGGCCGGTACTTTCCTGTTCACCTTCCTGCTCGCCTTCTTTTTCAACCGCTACCGGCAACAGGAACTGTCTTTTGAATTTGAAAAAGCCCGCCTGCTCGACGATATCGGCACAGGGCTCAGTGCTATCAACCTGCTCACCGAAATCGCACTCAATAAAAGTAAAGACCCGCAACTCGCCGGTGAAATAGAACGCATCGCCGCTACCGCCCGCGACGTACATGGCCGTATCCAGGACATTATCTGGGCCATCAGCGCCCAAAACGACACCCTCGAGGGCCTCGCCCAGCACCTCCGGCGCGTGGCAACCGAATTGCTGGCGCCCACCGGCGCCGTAATACACTGGAACGCCCCGGAAATACGTGCACCC
>JAKLJF010000386.1:0-246 GCA_023151335.1 Thermoanaerobaculia bacterium
CGGGTAATTTGGGATAAAGTCTCCAAGTAACCCGCCATCAACTCCCCTTCAGGGGTTGGGGGGAGGAGTCGCGTAATTTGGGATAAAGTCTCCAAGTAACCCGCCATCAACTCCCCTTCAGGGGTTGGGGGGAGGGTCGCGTAATTTGGGATAAAGTCTCCAAGTAACCCGCCATCAACTCCCCTTCAGGGGTTGGGGGGAGGGGCCGCGGAGGCAAGGCGAAAAGCCCAATTTCCTCAAGTCAGC
>JAKLJF010000386.1:256-2830 GCA_023151335.1 Thermoanaerobaculia bacterium
TCAGCGGCATTGCCCCCGAGGGATCGGAACACGCGTTTCGCGCTTAAGAAAAGGCCTGATCAGTTTTAATTCTTCCGGTCCCGGCGGTTTTCGCGGCGGTCGCGTTTGTTCTCCCGGCGGTCGCGCACGTCTTCGCGGGCATCGCGTTTATCCTCGCGGGCATCGCGCACGTCTTCACGGGCGTCGCGGCGGTCTTCCATTTTATCCCGGCGGCCGCCGTCGTGTTTGGCGTCGCGTACGTCTTCGCGGGCATCGCGTACGTCTTCGCGGGCGTCGCGGCGGTCTTCGCGGCGGTCGCGTTTATTTTCGCGGCGGTCGCGGCGGTTTTCCGCGCGGTCGATCTTATCTTCGGCCTTATCAACAGCCTGTGGCTGTTGGGCGAGCAGATCGTTTGTCAGGGTGAGGGAAAACAGGAATGCGAGGAGCAACAATACTTTTTTCATGTTGAAGGTAGTTTAAAAATGAAAAGCACGCTGTCTGACCCGGAACGGAACGGGACGTTTAAAGCGGGCGGCAATTTTAACGTTTTAATAAAATGATACACCGTTTTTTTCTGCTTTTATCGGCTTGCGGATACGGCGCCGGCCTGCCCGCCCAGATACAGTTTGTCAAACAAAACGGCTGGCTCACCCCCGCCAACCATTACAGCGGCGTGGCTATCGCCGTGCTCGATATGAATGGCGACGGGCGCGATGATATTGTCCGGATGGATCAGGGCTTCGACCTGGCCATTGAGTATCAGTCAGGAGCCGGGCAACCGTTTCAGCGTCAGGCTGTTGCAACGCTGACGCAGGGTAGTCAGTGGGCAATATGCGCCGGCGACCTGGATAACAACGGCTTCCCGGACCTGCTGAGCGCCGGCTACAAAGACGGCGTAAAAGTGCTGCGCGCAGCGGGTTCAACATTTAACCTGACCTTGCTGAACGCCCCCGAAATATTTGCCCAATGCGCCAATCTGGCAGATATCGACAACGACGGCCGGCTCGACGCCTTCGTCTGCAGCGAAAACGGCCCGCCCCTGGTTTTTATGAACAACGGCGCCGGCAACCTGATCCATCAGCCTGCACAAATTGACCTGAAGACCTTTCCGCCTTCCGACGGTTCCGGCAATTACGGTTCCGTCTGGAGCGACATCGACAACGACGGCGACACCGACCTGTATATCGCCAAATGCAAAGACGGCGTAAACGACCCTGCCGACGGCAGACGGGTCAACCAATTGTTCCGGAACAACGGCGACGGGACGTACAGCCAGGATTCGACCAACGTGTCCGGCCTGCGCATCGGCGCGCAAAGCTGGACGGCCGATTTCGGCGACATTGACAACGACGGCGATTTCGATTGTTTCATCACCAACCACGACGTGCCGAGCCAACTGCTGGAGAACGACGGCGCCGGACATTTTACCGATATAACCCTTTCTTCGGGGTTGTTCAATGCCGTCACGGGCCTGGCCGTTCAGGGCGTTTTCCGCGATTTTGACAACGACGGTTTCGTGGATATGCTCGTGGCGGGCTCCGAACACCATTTGTTTCGGAACAACGGCGACAAAACCTTTACGACTATCCCGATTCTCGACGACGCGCAGATGGAGTCTTTTGCGCTCGGCGATTTGAATTCGGACGGATTTCAGGATATTTACGCCGGTTATGCCGAGGTTTTTAACGACCCAAGCATCATTCCCGATGCGCTTTGGATCAACGGCGGCAACGGAAATAGTTATTTCGGCCTGAACCTGCGCGGCGTACAGAGCAACCGGAGTGGGGTAGGGGCTAAGGTATTGTTGTACAGCGCTTTGGGCGTTCAGGTACGCGAAGTGCGCTCGGGCGAAAGCTACGGCATCATGAACTCGACGCAAGTACATTTTGGTATGGGGCAGATCAGTCAGATCGATTCGGTGATCGTTCACTGGCCCTCCGGACTAAGCGACAGATTGTACAAACCGGCCCTGAACCAATATTTTGACCTGGAGGAAGGCAGCGCCGGCGTCCCGGTGAAGGAGCCGCTCCGGGTTGAAAATCCCGTTTTATTGTTTCCCAATCCGGCATCGGGGGAGATATTTCTGGATTGGGAACATTTTCCCGGTGGAACACTCCGGGTGGTAATACGCGACAACCTGGGCATTGGGCTGCGAACGGTACACGCTGAATACCCACTGGGCACGCTCCGGATTCCGGTCAGGCTCGATGGATTACCCGTTGGTATTTACCGGATCGAACTCGTCGGCCCGGAAAGAATGATCTGCAAGCAAATCGTTAAACAATGAAGATATTGATCATCGGGGGCGGTAATATGGGCCTCACATATGCACAGAGTTTTTTGCGCAGTCGCATCGTGACCGCGGACAATATGATGGTGTTGTGCCGCACTTATGAGCAGGCCAATCATTTGAGCGAAACCCATGAAGGCCGCTTTTTCAGCGATCCAAGGCTTTGTGTCGCGGAGGCTGATCTGGTCATTTTCGCGGTCAAGCCGCAAGATTCACCCAAATTGTTTGATGAAATACGCGGATTGGCGGAGCCGTCGCAAGTGTTTCTCAGCATTATGGCGGGGATAAGGATGGCGGTAATAGCC
>JAKLJF010000386.1:2840-3181 GCA_023151335.1 Thermoanaerobaculia bacterium
AGATCATTCGCGCCATGCCCAACCTGCCTGCACAGATCGGTGCGGGAGTTACGGCCTTTACCAGCACCGATCCGGTCACCCGTATCGAACTGGTAATGGTGCAAAACCTGCTGAATACCACCGGAAAAACCCTGTATGTGGAAAAAGAAGACCGGATAGACGCGGCAACGGCTATTTCCGGATCCGGCCCGGCCTATGTATATTATTTTATGAATGCCATGATCCAGGCCGCGCGGGAAATGGGCTTCAGCGATTCCGAGGCTGAACTGCTGGTCGCCCAAACCTTTACCGGGGCGGTGGATTTGTACAACAAAACCGATCTGACCTGCGAGGGCTGGATT
>JAKLJF010000386.1:3191-5373 GCA_023151335.1 Thermoanaerobaculia bacterium
AGGGCGGTACCACCGAGGCAGCGTTGCGGGTATTCCGGGAAACGGCGCTGCATGAAGATATCGTAGCCGGGGCACGGGCGGCTCTGCAACGCGCGCGCGAACTCGGTTCCTGACCGCGGGAATAACCGTACCAAGTTAATTTGTTGAGTTCCGGGGCGGAATATTTGGAGAATATTCGGAAGCCCTCTACTTTCGGCCGTGGATAACCATTTAACAAAAAAAGAGTCTGATTAAGCCATTTTAAATACTGTAGCCTATGATGAACGAACGCCTACACACGATCATGACCTCAAAAGTCATTACCCTTTCCCCAAGCGATACTCTGGGCCAGGCGCGTGAAATTTTTATGTCCAAACGGATACACCATATTCCGATCGTAGAAGAAAGAAAACTGGTGGGACTGGTCACTTCCTGGGATATTTTCAAACTCGGACTCTCTGCCGTGGCGTATCAGGATATGCGCGTCAGCGAAGTGATGTCCACGCATCTGGCTACACTGGAACCCGACCAGCATATCGGTGCGGCCGCAGAGGTGTTGATGGAACATCTGTTTCATGCAGTGCCCATTGTCAATGAACATCGTGAATTGCTGGGTATCGTCACTACCTACGATGTATTGCGGTATGAATATCTGAAGGAATATCCGGAAAACCTGGATAGGTTCATACCAGAGAATATGTAAGCCATGAGGTTTCTGGTTAGAGGGTTAGAGGGCTATCGATAACCCTCAAACCTTCTAACCATTTTTTTTGTTTTGCTGCCCAAAAAATCGACATGGCCGTTTACACCTTGGAACGGGTACAGCAGTTGCCCATATCACTGGAGGAAGCCTGGACTTTTTTCTCCGCTCCTGCCAATCTGAAAGTCATCACTCCGCCCGAAATGGGCTTCGACATCCTGTCGGGCGAACGCTGGGTAAAAGAAATGTATCCCGGGCAGATCATCGCCTACACCGTGCGACCGTTGTGGAATATTCCGATGTACTGGATGACGGAAATTACGCAAGTGAGGGAAAAAGAATATTTTATTGACGAGCAACGTTCCGGGCCCTACGTCCTTTGGCACCACCAGCACCATTTCCGGGCGGTAGCCGGTGGGGTGGAGATGACCGATCTGTTGCACTACAAACTTCCGCTGGGCTGGCTGGGCGATCTGACGCATACCTTATTTGTGAAGAAGCGGATCGAAGGGATATTTAACTACCGGCGGGAGGTGTTGGAGAAACGGTTTGGAAAAATGCCTGTGTAGCAGTTGGATGAGCTGAAAAAACAAAAGCCGGGGGCCCCCACCTCCGGCTTTTTACTGTAGTTTTCAAATGGTTTTAATCCTGGATGTGTTTGTTTCTCAGCTTACAGGTTCGTTTTCCTCGGATGCCGGGCGATGCCAGGTCATTTTACTATCGGGTCATTAGCCACTTTACGTTCAAGTCTTTCGTTTTCTTCAGTTTTCCGGGAGGGCTGCCGCGGCAGCCCTCCACAGGTCATATTATCTGGTCAAAATGGAGCGGATTCTCCAAGGGCTCATTTGGTATTGTCAGGAATAAAGCAGCAATTTGGCGTATATGGTTATTTGTGGCGGCGTTTGCTCTCGAAGCATTTTGATGGAACAAAGGTACAGGACTCGCCGGGGCTATATTAATTACAAAATTTACGGTTTTTACGTAGGCCGTTTTTCATGCGGCGGCGGCAATCGTCGTGTCGTTTTCCGGTATTACCGTAATTTCGATAGCAGCCCCGTCCACGAGATGGAACTTCACAAAGAACGAAAATCCGCCCTGCGAATAGTGAAGGGTATCCCCGCCATCGACGCTTAAGGCCTCAAAAACGCCGTCGGCACAAGTGCCAAATGCTTCAATTTGTTGTGTAGACCCATTGTAGGCGACTAAAACGCCTGCCGATCCCACGGTGAGTTTTACTTCTCCCGACAGACCACCGAATGGCCCCCAGCTGAAAGTATGCTCTGTGTTGGCACTTGCATTCGTACTGAAATAGGTATTCGTAAGGGAATTGCAACTTTGTTGAACGTGGCCGGATGCTCCACGTTCGATGATGATATCCAGGATAATGATGTTATCTAGCATGGTCGATCAGATTTTTCAATGTCGTAAATCGCAGACAAAAATGCAGGTAACAATTTGCGCCCGATGATTACAAAATATCGGATTTTTACCTCTCGCAGCAAA
>JAKLJF010000387.1 GCA_023151335.1 Thermoanaerobaculia bacterium
GAAACCGGGTATTCAGTTGGGCGCACGTTTACGAAACTTTAAAAGTTTCGTAAACGTGAACATTCCTGAAATGTAAAACACACCTGAGAATTTACGCACTACTTTTTCAGGACCACCACCACCCTCCGGTTGCGCGCTTTTCCGGCGGGCGTGCTGTTATCTGCCACGGGTTCGTCCTGCCCTTTGCCGTCCACTTTCTGGAAGCGGTTTCCGGGGATACCTTTTTGCATGAGGTAGGTTTTCACGGCTTCGGCGCGGGCGATGGAAAGGGTGTAGTTGTCTTCGCGGTTGCCCACGTTGTCGGTATGGCCGGTGAGTTCCAGTTTGGCGTCTTCGGCCTGTACCACGAGGTTGTATATCTGGTTGAGCACATCGCCGGCTTCCGGGCGAATGGTAGCCCGGCCGGTGTTGAAGTTGATCAGCCATTCGCCGGAGGCAAGCACTTTCGTGGCTTGCTGGGAATAATCGGTTGTATAAGCCGTGCCCGTTTCGATGCCGGTAATGCCTTTCAGGAACGACAGATTTACGGCTTCTTCATAAGGAATGATCCGTTTTACGTTCTGGTTGAATCCTGCCGGATTGAGTTCTTTCAGATAATAAGATACCTGGTCGTAAACGGCTTTGTAACGGTTGATGCCGTCGGTCAATCCGTAGTATTGGTTGGCGTCGGCCAGGTTGAATACCCGTGAGCCGCCCATGTTGTAGGTGATGCCGTTTTTTTCGCCTTTCTGACCCTGGAACATATTGTACCAGTAATCGGCATTTTCCAGTTGATAGGTATTGGCCACGCACTCGGCGGCTTTGCGACGCCAGGAGTCGTATTGTTTCATCTGGTTGGAGGCCTGGTAGGCCGATTTGAGGATATTGCTCACCGTTGAGCTGTTGGCTTGCGCCCATTCTTTTACGGCGATGATGGTGGTAGCCATCTGATTGTTGAATTCTTTGGTAGACACGATATCGGTAAAACCGCTGAGCGCATCGAACACCATTTTATCGCCGGGCGTCCAGGTAGCGCAACCATCCACCTTTTTGTCGATGGTTTTGCCGGTCAGTTTGCCGTTTACTACTTCCTTGAGTTGGACGGTCCAGCCTTCTTTTTGCGATTTGATGAGTTCTTTGGCCGACTCTATGTAGTCGTCGTTGGCGGAGGGGTAGAAGTTGACGGCTTCTGCGTCGTAGGTGGCCGGATCAGGGTTCACCTTGAGGCCGTTGGCAAAGGCGTAGTTGACCGCGGTGACCCAGTCGCCGTCGCCCATGACGGCAGATACCAGCGAGCCCTTCATGGTGGCGGGATCCAGTTTCCACTTGGGCGGGCCGATCAGTTTGTCTTCACCGTAGCTAAGGCCCACACAGCCCACTACCTGGAGGTTGTATTTGCCGGCGCCGTATTTGTCGTTCAGGGCTTGCTGGGTGGAACTGATGTAGTATGGAGCGCCGTCGCCCATGATCATTACGGCGAATACACCGTTTTTAGGGTTCGGGTTTCCGTTGTCCAGGTCTTCCACAAATTTTACCTGGAGGTTGCGCAGTTCGGAGAGCCAGTCCTGGCGGATAATTTCCAGGTTGACGCCGTTTTGTTCCATGAGAGAGCCGGCAGTAGTACGTGGGCCGCCGTTGGAGACGATGATGCCGGATTGGGCATTCCAGGCGTATGCGCCGATACGAACCAGGGGCTTGGAGGCCACTTTGGAGGAGGGTTGCGCCGAAGGGAGCGGTATCTCGGCAGTGGTAGTCACATTGTTAACATCCCGGTCGGAAACGTCGATGCCTTCCAGTTTTTTGGATTCGCCGATTTTAATGCCGGGGCCGAAATAATATAACGCGCCGGCAATACCGCCGACCAGGAGTAAAGTAATAAGGATTCGGGAAAAGGTGGTTAAGCGTGCCATAGCCAGCTGTTTGAATTTAAGAGCGTTTAAAGATGTTTATGGAGAAAACCGGCGGACTTTTTGCCGGTTCACTCCATAAAACGTAGAAGAAGGTCTTTAACTCCTCAAAAGTAGCGAACATTCGACAAATCGCTCAAAAATTCAGATTGGCACGTATTTTTAATACTTTAACGCTTTTTAACGCCTTGGAGGCGGCGCATCCGCAAATTTCTTATCCTGCCCGGTTAAATTTCCCCAAAACAAGACAATGGGGAATATCACTTTTCGCACAAAGGCGGGGAGGTCAAGGATGTCGAATTCCGAACGGTAGCGTTGCAACATCCAGGCGCTGTCGAATACGCCGGGGCGGCCTCCGTTCGCCGAGGTCGATTTGAAAATTGCTCCAAGAAAGTATTCGATGTTATCCGCCGGTTTGATCCAGCCTTTACATATCAGTGTTTCAGGGCCCGGGTTCCAGAATTTGTGCGGAACGCCTGCCTTAAATTCGGCGGTTTCCCCGGGGCCATAAAACTGTGGTTCTTCGCCCAATACCTGGGTGGCAATACGGCCTTGTACAACCGTCAGGACTTCTTCCTGCAGGTGGTGCACATGCATGGGTGGGCCGGCTTTCGGCGAAACGTGATTTTCCACTTCCAGCCAATCGCCCTGGGGGTCGGATACCTTTCGCAGGAAAGTAATTTTTTCGCCGTGACCGTTGTCGATGGTGTGCGGATATTGAAATGTCATTTAGCACGAAATTTAACAGGTGTGTTCAGTCTTCCAAGGCCGGTGGTTGTAAAGATATTGATAATATGGGTACTGACCGGAGAAAACCGAACACACTGTCTTTATTTGATTGATTATGATGAGTTAAGGCGCTTTAACGTTGTGCTTTATTGCCGGCACCGATTGCAGATAAGCCCAAATAGCGGATACTTCTTCGTCGGTCAGTACTGTCATAGGCGGCATGAGCGGGCTGAGCGATTTACCATCGGGGCGTTTGCCAAAGCGCACCGCCTCGGTGAATTGCGCTTCCGTCCAGGCGCCAATACCTGTTTCGCGGTCGGGGGTGATGTTGGCAGAAACTGCGCTGTTGCCATGCGCGTCTTTGAGTGGATTGCCACCGCCGAGATAACCCTTCGATTTTTCGGGTTCGTCCAAATTATTGGTTTCAAACGCGGCGGAATGGCAGGAAAAACACTCCCATTTGCCCGTCACCAGGTAGCGCCCGTAAGCTATTTTATCGGCGGGCGAAGGAGCCAGTACCGGTTTTTCCGGATAAGGCATGGGTTTGACCAGCAGTTTTAGCCACATATTACCGAGAAAGGTCAGTTCTGAAGGTGGTTGACGGCGTTCGGAGGGTTGTACTTCCGGCGCATCGGAACGCAGGAAGGCAATTATGGATGCTAAATCTTCGTCCGATATATTCCGGAACATCATAAAGGGCCCGGCGAAATGACCGTCGCGTTTAATGCCGGTGCGCAGGGTATGAGCCAGCTCGGCGTCGGTATACCGGCCTATGCCGGCATCGGGATGTTGGGTGAGGTTGGCCGACCACAATTTGCCAAATACGTCGTCATCGTTCCAGATGTCGCCGCTGAGTTTGCCGTCAGGCCCGCGGTGGCAGTAGACGCACATCGTCAGGGCGATGCGGCGGCCCTCGGCCACGCGGGCGCTGTCGGGGATGATTTTCAGATCAGGTGCTTTTACTTCATAAGTGGGCATCGGCGCCAATTGGATGTAAGCGGCCAGGCCGAGGATCACAACGACCAGGCCAAGCAGGATATAGCCGAAAATTTTAAGCGCTTTTTTCATAAACAGGAGTGTTTTCATTGTGAAATAAAATAACTGGTTCATCGGGCTTCTGACGCTTCGATGATGCATTGCGGACCGCCGGTCGGAATGACACGGGTAATTTTCAGACCTGCGCCAGAAAACAATGCGGCAAACTCTTCCCGGGTACGCTCGCGTCCGCCAAGCATGACCTGCATGTGCAGATCATAGAAAAATCCAATCGGGCTGCTGCCGTCTGAAAGAACCATTTCCATGGCCAGTATCTTTCCGCCGGGCTCGAGCGCAGCGGCGCAGGTCCGGAGTATTTCGATGGCTTTTTCGTCGTTCCAATCGTGCAGGATAGATTTCAGGATCAACAGATCGGCCCGGGGGATGTTTTCGAAAAAACTGCCGCCGACAATTTTACAACGGCCGTCGTACATGACGATGTCCGCTTCTGCCACCACAAAAGGCAAGTCGAATAAAATGCCGCGGGCCTGCGGGTAGCATTCGAGGATGGTCTTGAGCAGGAAACCGTGTCCACCGCCTACGTCGCATACAGTGTTTACACCGGAAAAATCATAGTGACTGACCAGCGTATGAGCACTCATTTTAGATAGGTGGGTCATCCACTCGATAAAGGGTTTGCCATATTCCGGGTGTTCGCGGAAATATTCCCAGGGCTCCTGCCCCATGGCGTGGTGAAAAGCCGCCTGGCCGGTGCGCAGAGAATGGATCACGTTGTTCCAGGATTCCTGCCAGGGTTCGTAGGTCATGAGTTCGAGGCCTTTGGTGAGGTTGCCGGGCAGGTCTTTGCGGAAAAACTGTCCGGCCGGGGTCAGGCGGCAGTTTTCTCCCTCCAGTTCCACCACACCGGATTTGGACAGAAAGCGCAGAAAACGGAACAGGGTTTCCGGATGCGCCCCGCAGTGAGCAGCTATTGCGCCGACAGAGCGGGTATCGTCTTTCAGGTATTCAGGTATACCCAGTTGCACGAGCGCGTTGACGGATTGCGTCATGGCGAATCCTGCGGCCAGCTGGAAGGCCTGGGCGATGGGCGGTAGAGTGGATGCTGCGCTCATAATGGTTGATTTGTTGATTGGTTATTGGTGGATTGGTTATTGGTTGATTGGTGCACTGAAACCAATAACTAATCAACCAATAACCAATCAACCAATAACTATTTCCCCTGGGGCGGCATTACCGGCGTATTTTGTTCAAATTCTACCTGCCAGGCGCCGGTTTTGCGGGAAAGTACCATCGTAGAGCGACCTTGCCATTCGATGGTATTGCCATCCATCACGGATTTGCCGCTCAAATCGGATACGGCCACGGCCACCGTCGGAGCGAGCATACGAACTTCCGTCACCGTCATTTTGAAGTTGGCCGGATCGGGCTTTTCCTGGGTGAAAACGCGGGAGATATCCTCCAGGATGGCTGCCCGTCCATTGAGTTGTCTGCCCGTCCAGTCGATCGAAACGGCGTTTTCCGAGTATGCGCTGGCAACCTTGTCGGCATTACCGGCAAACCAGTCCTGCATGGCCTTGTCGATAAAAGCGCGAACAGACTGTTCATCGGAAGCGGTTTGAGCGTGAAGGGTTTGTTGGAAGAACGCGAAGGCACAAAAAAGCAGAACACTGAACACTGAAGTTTTCATTGAATAACAGTTTAAATTTGAAAAATGAGTTTAAATAATTGATTTGAAATGATGACACAAAGGTGGGGAGCG
>JAKLJF010000388.1:0-5100 GCA_023151335.1 Thermoanaerobaculia bacterium
GGTTTTGGTGATGAAGTCCATGTACTCGTCGCCTTCGCCGCCGCCGTATTTTTCATTCACCCAGGGAGAATATTCATCGAGCCGTTTGGCGCCGCCGTTGTCGATGCCCACGGCGATGCAGCCGTAGTCGCCCTGATTGAAGAGCCGGTTGAGCGTTTCGTCTACCTGCCATTCGCCGAAGCTGCTGGTTTCGTTGTCGAACAGGTTTTGGCCGTCGTGCAGATAGAGCACAGGGTACCGTTTGCTGGAAGTGGCGTAATCGGGCGGCAGGTACACCCAAATACGGCGGTTGCGCTTGAGTTGGGGCATGTAGAATTTGTCGTCCATCACGAATACGTTGGGCGCGGCAGAGCCGCCGCCGCCGGCCGAGCGGTCTTCCCAGCCGAGGATTTTCACCTCTGCGGTCATGGGTTGGCCGTTGTATTCCACCGTATGATTGGGCTGGAATTTGCCCGAGGCGTTGCCTTCCACCGTCGACCAGCCGCCGCGGGTGAACTTGTACTCCACCCGGCCCGGCGCCGGATAAAAGGTTATGCTGTATTGTCCGTTTCCCATTGGGTTAAGGATGTAACGACTATCGGCGGCGTTCCAGTCGTTGAAGTTGCCGGCCACGTAAATCTTTTCGTTTTCGGGGGTGTTGGCCGGGATGCCGGTGACGCGGATGGTCAGTTGGGCGGTGAGGAAGAGGGGGAAAAGAAGGATGAGTGGTAATAAAGAGCGTTTTTGCATAAGAAGATCTTCTATAAAATCAATTTTTCCAAGTTTTCATTACCCGCAACCCACTCAACCTTTAATGTCATACACCGGCGCCACCTTCATCTGGTACAGCATAAACGACAGCATGTCGGCTGCTTCTTCGAGCAGTTTGGCGGTGGGTTTGCCGGCGCCGTGTCCGGCGCTGGTTTCGATGCGGATCAGGGCCGGGTTTTCGCCCTGCTGGTGTTCCTGGAGCGCGGCGGCGAACTTGAAGGAGTGGGCCGGCACCACGCGGTCGTCGTGGTCGGCGGTAGTGATCATAGTAGCGGGATAGGCCGTTTTGCGGAGCCGGTGCAGGGGCGAGTATTTGATCAGGCAATCGAACTCTTCCTGCTTGTCGCTGCGGCCGTAATCCACTGCCCAGGCATAGCCGATGGTAAACTGGTGGTAGCGCAGCATGTCGAGCACGCCCACCCTCGGGAAACACACGCCGAACAGATCGGGGCGCTGGGTCATGCAGGCGCCCACGAGCAGGCCGCCGTTGGAACCGCCTTCGATGGCCAGGCGCGCCGGCGAGGTATATTTTTTCTCCACCAGGTATTCTGCCGCGGCGATAAAATCGTCGAACACGTTTTGTTTCTGGCATTTGGTGCCGGCTTTGTGCCATTTTTCGCCGAATTCGCCGCCGCCCCGGATGTTCGCTACCGCGAAAATACCGTTGTTTTCGAGCAAAGCGGCTTTCGAGGCGGAAAAGGCCGGCGTAACGGAAACATTGAATCCGCCGTATCCGTACAGCAAAGCGGGGTTTTGGCCGTCGAAAACGATGTTCTTTTTGCGGGTGATGAACATGGGCACCTTCGTACCGTCTTTACTGTCGAACCAAACTTGTTCGGTAACATAAGCGGTGGAAACAAAGTCCAGTTTAGGCGCTTTGAACACGCTGGTAGCCAGCGTATTCATGTCGAGGGTATAGATTGTAACGGGGCGCAGGAACGACTGAAAGGAGAAAAAGGCCTGGGTTTCGTCCTTTTTGCCCTGTACGTTCACCACGGTGCCGATTTCGGGCAGTTTAACTTCCTGCAGCAGTTGGCCGTCCAGGGTGTACACGCGCAGCGCGCTGGAGGCATTATGCAGGTAGGAGCAAACGATTTTGCCCCCGCACACCGCGGCGCTTTGCAGCACGTCGCTGCTGTCTTCCGGGATGATGGTACGCCAGTGCGTTTCGCCGGGCCGGGCCGAATTCACCAGGATCAGGCGCTGGTTGGGCGCCTTGTGATTCGTCAGGATCAGCAGGTCGCCGTCGAGGTTATCCACGAGGCTGAAATCGTGGTCGAATTTGGTATAAACCGGCGTAAACGTCTTTTGATTCTTACTTAAGTCTTTGAAATACAACATATTGCCGCTCGTGCTCTCGCTACCCGACAAGATCAGGAAACGTTCGTCTTCGGTGGTGCCGGCGCCAAAGTAATAGTTGGGGTGGGCTTTGTCCTGGTAGGTCAGTTCGTCTTCAGATTGTGGGGCGCCCAGGCGATGAAAGTAAATGGCGCTGTTCTGGTTGGCGGCGGTGAGTTCGGCGCCTTCTTTCGGTTCGGGATAACGAGTGTAGTAAAACCCGTTGCCGGCCCAGCCGATGCCGGTGAATTTCGCCCATTCGATCCGGTCAGAGAGCACCTGGCCGCTTTGCAGGTCTTTTACCTGGATCGTGCGCCAGTCGGAACCGCCCTTGGAAATGGCGTAGGCCAGGTAACGGCCGTCTTTCGAAAATGAGTACTCCTGCAGCGAGGTGGTGCCGTCGGGGCTGAAAGTATTCGGGTCGAGCACCACTTCGGGCTGCGCGTCAAGGCTGGTTTGGCGGTACAACACGCTCTGGTTTTGCAGGCCGTCGTTTTTGAAAAAATAATAGTAGCCGGCTTTTTTGAACGGCGTGCCGTATTTTTCAAAATTCCAGATTTGTTCCAGCCGGTCTTTTACTTTTTCCCGGAAGGGGATTTGCTCCAGGTAGCCAAATGTCAGGGTATTTTGTTGCTTTACCCAGGCCTTGGTCTCTTCGCTTTGGTCGTCTTCCAGCCAGCGGTAGGGGTCTTTGATAAGGGTATCGAAATATGTATCCGTTACCGTGGTATCCTGACGGGTAAGCGGATAAGTCACCGGGATTTTTTTAAACTCCATGGCTTGTGTTTTGGATTCGGAACTGCCGGACTGGCCGCAGGCGGCAGCGAGGAAAAGGGGGGTGGCGAGGCAACAAATTTTTAAAATACGGGTTCGCATCGGTACAGACTGTTTAACTGGTTTAATTTTGCGTGCGCAAAAGTACGCGCATCTGGAACTCTTTCCGTAATGATGATATACCAATTCCACCGGTTTAAAAAATACGGGCTGCTCATACTGGCATTGATTGCCCGTACCGCCCTGTCCGCTCAAACGCCCGAATTCCCGCCAATTGACACCCTGCCGGCGCTGGATACCCTGCCCGATGAAACCCTGCTCGAACTGGCTGTGCGGCTGGCCACGCAATCGGGCGCCGTTTCGGACGTGTTCCAGTTCGAATCGACACGGGCAACAGCCGCGCGCGAGGAACTGGAGCAAAAACTGACCGAAGCCAAAGCAGATTCCACGGTGACGGCCGAGGACCGAAAATCGCTTCAGCAGGAAATCAAAACGGCAAAAGCCGCCGAAAAAACCGCTAAAAAACAGGCAGATAAAGCCCGTAAAGCGTACGAATTTGCCGAACGCGTGACAAGCATGTCGCCTCCCGAACAACGGCAAAACCTCCCGATCGCGCGGAAAAGAGTAGTCGACCTGTTGCCGGCGCCCGAACGGCCCGCGGAGCCGCCTCTGGCCGAAGTGATCGGTACGATGGGCGTGGCCGAACCCACCGATCTGGCAGCCCCACCAGCCGTACCGGTCGATACGCTGGCCGCCGATACCGTTCGTGTTGACACCCTTGCGGAAAAACCGGAAACGCCCAAAAGTAAAAAGGACAAAAAAACGGCGCCCAGCGGACCGAAGTTCAAAACATACAACCCCGCCGAAGACGTGATACTCAATCCGCCCGCGCGGCCCTGTCAGATCGTGGCCGACACCCGCGACGCATTTTCCGGCGAACGCCGCCGCGAAATGGGCCGGGAGGAGTTGTTCCGCTACACCAATCCCTCCCTGAAACCTTATTTTACCGGTTTTGAACACATCGTCTGCGAGGCCGCGCTGTCTTCCGCTAACAACAACTATATCCTCCACCTCACTTTTACTATCCGCGATGTAAACGCCCGCCGGGCCTTCGGAAGCCTGCCGCGCAATGGAGTGGCTATCCTGAAATTGCTCGACGGCGATACATACACCCTCTACAACCTGCGCGCCGACGAAGGACTGGCCGACAAGGACAATAAAATTTTCACGTTCCGCGGCCAATACCAGATCGAACCGGGCATGCTGAAAAAATTGCAAAAAACGCTGCTCGACAAGGTTCGGATCGCCTGGGGCACGGGCTACGAAGATTACGAGGTGCAAAATGTGGATATATTCGTCCGGCAGTTGCCCTGTTTGATGAAAAACTGATAATGCAAACCCGGCATTTCATACCGGGCTATTCACTTTTAACCCCTTCGGGGTTCAGTCTACGATGTCATTTAACGCCCGGCGGTATAAATGGTCAAACAGCACTAAAATGCGCATTCGCGAAAACGCCTCTCTCCTACCCTACAACACCTTCGGCATCGAAGCAAGGGCAGCTCATTTTACAAGCGTACAATCGACCGGCGAGCTCCAACAGGCGCTCAAAACCGGCATCCGTCCCGTTTTCATCCTTGGCGGCGGCAGCAACATCATCTTCACAAAAGACCTGCCCGGCCTGGTGATCCGCAACGAGATCCGGGGCATCGATGTGGTGCGGCGCTTCAAAAACCGGGTTTGGGTGCGCATCGGCGGCGGCGAAGTGTGGCATGATTTTGTGCTTTGGGCAGTGGCGCAAGGCTACGGCGGCGTCGAAAACCTGAGCCTGATCCCCGGCTCTGCCGGCGCGGCGCCCGTGCAGAATATCGGCGCTTACGGGGTGGAGCTGAAAGACGTGTTCGTCGGCCTGGAAGCCGTCGATCTGGAAACCGGCAAACCGCGTTATTTCAACCGGGCAGCATGCCGCTTCGGCTACCGCGACAGTTTTTTCAAACGCGAAGGCAAAGGCCGCTTCTGCATCACGTCCATCACCCTCTCGCTCACTACCCAAGGGCACCGCCTGAACACTTCCTACGGCGACATCCGCAAAACCCTCTCGGACATGGCCGTGACCCAACCCACCATCGCCGACGTCAGCCGGGCCGTCATCCGCATCCGCGCTTCCAAACTGCCCGACCCCGCCGTCACCGGCAATTGCGGCAGTTTTTTCAAAAACCCGGAAACGGAACGCGCCGT
>JAKLJF010000388.1:5110-5358 GCA_023151335.1 Thermoanaerobaculia bacterium
ACTGGAAAATATCCAAAAAACGCATCCCAACGCGCCGCACTACCCTTTGCCCGATGGGCGCGTAAAAATCCCCGCCGGCTGGCTCATCGAACAATGCGGCTGGAAAGGCAAACGGGTGGGCAATACCGGCTGCTATGAAAAACAGGCGCTGGTGCTGGTAAACTACGGCGGCGCCACGGGGCAGGAAGTCCGCAACCTGGCTTTTTCTATTATTGACTCCGTGGAAAAAACGTTCGGGATTCGGCTGG
>JAKLJF010000389.1:0-3547 GCA_023151335.1 Thermoanaerobaculia bacterium
TTTCTGAAAAGATCGTCCGGCTCGTGGCCGGGCACGTGCAGGCCAAACGTTATCTCGTCAGCACCGACACGGACTACTACGCCGGACTTTCCGAAGCCAGCAAGATCACTTTGGAAAAACAGGGCGGTTTGTTGTCACCGGAGGAACAACACGCGTTTGAACAGGATCCGCTGTTTGAACAACACCTTGCCCTGCGGCGGATAGACGAACGGGCCAAGGTGGAAGGGCTGCCGGTGGGGGAACTGGATTGGCTGGAGAAGTTGATGCGGGCGCATCTTTGAAGTGCAGGAGGCGTCGCGCGTAACACCTCCGGCAAACAACGTTTTTCTACGCCATAACCACCCTTTTCTTTTTGACCGGCTTGGCATCTGCCGCTGCTTTTTCCGCTTTTTTAGCCGGCTTTTTCGAGATCGCTTGCAAGTCCGCAGCCTCCCGTCTTTCCGCAGCCTTTTTATCCGCTTTTACCGCTGCTTTCCAGGTGGCCCTGGCCAGTTTATATTCCAATCGTTTTATTTTAATATTAAGTTTGGCAATTCTGGCTGATGCCAGCAGACCCAGCAGCGTAATTTTGTCGGCGTGTTGTTTCAGACCGTCCTCGTAGGCGGCGCTTTTCTGTTCGCAGGCGGCGCGGGCCGTTTCCACGCTTTTTTCCGCGGCCATCAGTTTTTTGTGCAGCGCAAGGGTGTCCGGCTTGTTTGATTTGGGGACGTTTTTGGATTGTTTCATATCTTTTTTCATTTAAGACCCTGAATATTAATGTTTTAAATTTTGGGGCGCAAAGCTCCAAAACTTAACACAAATTTAATGTTAAGTTTACATTTAGTTTATAAACTTAACATTGCCGTGCATTAATCAATAACATTCACCGAACCATGCGGACTTTCTGCTTCTTTCTGCCGGCGCTGATCTGCTGCGCCTCTCTTTTTGCCCAGCAACCCGGCCGCCAAAGCGGGCAGCCCTCCATGCTGCTGCCCACCGGCTGGTCGCTCACGCCCGCCGGCGCCTCACTGCCGCTGGGCGACCTGCCGCTGAACATCGCCGTATCGCCCAACCGAAAATACCTGGCCGTGACCAACAACGGCCAGAGCAAACAATCGCTGCAACTCATCGATGCGAAAAAGGGCCGGCTGCTGCAATCGTTTGAAATCCCCATCGCCTGGCTTGGCCTGACTTTTGGCGACGACAGCAAAACGCTGTACGTCTCCGGGGGCAACAGCAACGCGATACTTCGTTATGCAGTCGGTAAAAACAAATTAACGCTGCGCGACACCCTGACGCTGGGCAAACCCTGGCCGGCGCGTATCTCGCCCGCCGGTTTGTGCGTCGACGACCGGCGCGGACTGCTGTACGTCGTCACCAAAGAAAACCACAGTCTGTACGTGCTGGATACGCGCACAAAAGCCATCGTACACCGCGATTCCATCGGCCGCCTGATCCTCAATCAGAAAGGTACGCTCGCCTATGTGGCCTGCGCCGACGACAACTCGGTGAGCGTGGTGGATCTGGCGCAAAATAAAGTCGTGGAAACCCTGGTGGCCACGCTTTACCCCGACGCGCCCACGGGCTCCACCTCGAACGGCGTGGCCCTGTCAGCCGACGAAAAAACGCTGTACGTGGCCAACGCCGACAACAACTGCCTGGCGTTGTTCGACGTGTCCGTGCCCGGGCAAAGCCGCTCGCTGGGTTTTATTCCCACCGGCTGGTATCCGACCTGCGTGCGCACCGTGGGGAAAAAGATCTTTGTGGCCAACGGCAAGGGCTTTTCCTCGTTCCCCAACCCGAACGGGCCCAACCCGGTCCGCCGGAAAAATACCGCGGAGTATCAAAAAGGCAACGTCGAAGAACAGTACATCGGCGGCCTGATGAAAGGAACCATGAGCATCATCGATGTACCCAACGGGCGCCAACTGGCGGAATACACCCGCCAAGTGTACCGCAATTCGCCCTACACCAAAGAACGGGAAAAACTGGCCGAAGGCGAACCCGGCAACCCCGTCCCGCAACGCGTCGGCGATCCATCGCCGATCAAATACGTTTTTTACATCATCAAGGAAAACCGCACCTACGACCAGGTACTGGGCGACATGCCAGAGGGCAATGGCGATACTTCCCTGTGCCTTTTCCCCGAAAAAATAACGCCCAACCACCACGCCCTGGCCCGCGAATTCGTACTGCTCGACAACTTCTACGTGAGCGCCGAAGTGAGTGCCGACGGCCACAACTGGAGTACGGCGGCCTACGCCAACGATTATACGGAAAAGACCTGGGTGACCAGTTATGGCGGCCGCGGCGGCAATTACGTGTACGAAGGGCAAAACCGCACCGCCTGGCCTAAAGGCGGCTTCATCTGGGACCACTGCCGCCGGGCAGGCGTGAGTTACCGCACCTACGGCGAATTTGCCGACGACTACAAAGCCAATATTCCCGCTCTGGAAGGCCATTTTTGCCCTTACTTTACGGGCTGGGACACCGAAGTAAGAGACACCACCCGCGTGTCGCAATGGAAACAGGATTTCGACTCGCTGGTCGCCCTCAACGCTCTGCCGCGCCTGAGCACCCTCCGGCTCATCAACGACCACACCGAAGGCCTCCGCAGGGGCAAACCGACCCCTTATGCCCAGGTGGCCGACAACGACCTGGCTTTTGGCCTGTTTATCGAACATTTGTCGAACAGTCCGGTCTGGAAAGAATCGGCCGTATTTGTGCTGGAAGACGACGCCCAAAACGGCGCCGACCACGTGGACGCCCACCGTTCCATCGCCTTTGTGGTCAGCCCTTACGCGAAACGGAAATTCGTGGACCACACGATGTATTCCACCAATTCCATGCTGCGCACCATGGAACTGATCCTCGGCATACCGCCCATGAGCCAGCACGACGCCGCCGCCACGCCGATGTGGCGCTGTTTTACCGGCAAGCCCGACTTCACGCCTTTCAAGGCGCTGCCGTCGAATGTGAACCTCGACGACCGCAACGCCGCCGTAGACAACGAACTGCAGCGCCGCTCCGACGCCTGGGATTTCAGCGGCGAAGACCGCGTGCCCGACCTGGCTTTCAACCAGGTGCTCTGGAAGATCATCAAAGGCGAACACTCGGAAATGCCTGCGCCGAGACGGGGGGCGTTTTTGCGGTATACGGAGGAAGAAGAGGAGGAAGGAGAAAAAGACTGAAGATCAGGCAAATACGTCGTTTACCGTAATCTGGAAGTCAGGCAACTCCGGCGCGGCGGAGCAGACGTCGTCGCCGAAACATACCGTGATATCGCGGATGGAACGGTACACTTTTACCTGTTTTAACTTTGGAAAAATGACCCATACCACCTGAACGCCGTTGTCGAAGTATTCCTGCAATTTTTCCTCGACTTCGTTGATCTGGTCGTTTTTAGAGATGACTTCGGCGACGAAGGCGCAGACGCTCAATTCGCCGTTTGGAGCAGATTGCATTTGCTCCCCACTCATATAGGCAATATCGGCGCGACGCGTACGGTTGGGCGTTTGCATGAGCATATCTACTTCGCTCATTAGTTCGCCCATGGCAGCATATGCTT
>JAKLJF010000389.1:3557-5356 GCA_023151335.1 Thermoanaerobaculia bacterium
TGGTGCGCGTAAAAAGGCGCATCAGACATTGGAGGATTTTAAGTTGGTCTCTGTTCATGGTACGCGGTTTTTTCTCGACGACGCCATTGTTCCATTCGTACTTGTAGGCGTCCTCCCGGTTGGTGTACCGTTTCAGGAAAGACTCCAGGGAAACCAAACGTTTGGAAGCGGTTTTAGCAGTCGCTTTTGGCGCCGCCGGGCGCGTGTCGGGCAGTTGTTTCGACTGGGCTGTATTTGTGTTCGTGTCGGCCATGAATCCGGATTGAAGTACAAAAATAAGGAAAAAATTCTGTGCAGCGTCTGCGCAAACCCTTCTGCGTAACATCCGCGTGAAATTTATCGCCTTCGGCGACTTGTATATTTATTTCACACAGATGTTACACAGAAGGGTTTGCGCAGACGTTACACAGAATTTTTATAAAAGGATAATACACCCTAAGATTGGGAATGGGCATAAATTAAGGGGTCAGAGTTGAAAACCCACTGTCAAAAACGCCGACCTGCCGTACCCGTTCACGCCCGACCCGTGCGTCCGGTAATCCGCGTTAAACAGGTTAAGGGCCGAAAGCCGGAGGGTGAAGAAACGCCATTCGACGCCCGCGTACAGGTTGAGCAGTTGCCAGCCCGGCGTGCCGCCCGAGGGGATGCGGTTGTCCTCGGTGTCGCCTTTGGCCAGGCGGTCCTGTTTGGCGGCGGCGAGGTATTCGGCGCCGAACGACCAGGGGCCGGGCGTATAATCGAGCGCCAGGCGACCGAACAGGGGCGGGATGCGGCGCAGGGGTTCGCGTTGGGTAAGGTTTTGGCCGTAGGTGTAAGTGAGGCTGCCCTGTACCGTCCAGTTTTGCGCCAGGGCGAGCGTCCAGGCCGTTTCGAGGCCCTGGATGTGAGCGCGTTCGCTATTTTCTTTTTGATAAAGCGGGTAGCCCTGTTGGGTTTGGGTGTCTTGTTTGATGCGCGTGATGAGGTCGCGCAGTTCGTTGCGGTACCCGTAAAACTCGCCCTGCAGGCGGGCGGATTGCCATTTGTAGCCCAGTTGATATTGCAGGGAACGTTCGGGTTTCAGGTTGTAGTTGGGCGTTTCGAAGCGGAAATCGACAATGCCGAGCGTGCCCATATCGTCGATGTTGGGCGCGCGGAAGGCGGTATTGACGGAGGCGAAAAGGCGGGAATGGGCGCCGAGTTTGCGCATCAAGGCGGCGTTGCCCACCAGGGCCGAGGGTTCGATGCGGGCACTGCCGGTGGTTTCGCCGGTGGCGGTGAGGATAAACGTATTCCAGCGGGCGCCGGCCGTGAAATGCCAGCGGGGCAGATCCCATTGGTGCAGGGTGAAAACGGCGATGCTGGTCATGGTGGCGCCGTCGGGGTACAGCCCGCGTTTGGCGATGGCCGTGCCGGTGTTTTCATCCGTGTCGGTGCGGCGACTGTTCACCAGGTCGTGGTACGTTTCCACGCCGCTGCTGGCCGACCAGCGGCTGTTGAAGCGGTTGCCGACCTGGGCAATGAAGCCCAGGGAGCGCACGCGGTCGTTTTCGTAGCGCAGCACGGAGGAGCCGTTTTTCCGGCTGCGGCGGCCTTCTTCGGTTTGTTGCAGCGAGGCGGTGAAGGACAGCGTTTGCCAGACGCCGCGTTGCAGGTCTTGCTCCAGCCGGGCGTAGGTGAGTGCGCGGTATTGCGGGTCGAATTCGTTGACGGCAAAGTTTTCGAGTTGGATTTTGTGAAACACCGGCGCCTGTTTTTGCCGCACATTTTGGTGGGCCACGGTGAGCCGGGTATTGTCCGAAAGCGCGAATTTGCCTTTC
>JAKLJF010000038.1 GCA_023151335.1 Thermoanaerobaculia bacterium
GGTTTTATTGTCGGCCAGCGGGCCGATAACGGCAAGATTCGCCGATTTGGACAAGGGTAAAACCCCGCCTTCATTTTTGA
This sequence comes from Thermoanaerobaculia bacterium, assembly GCA_023151335.1. GTDB lineage: Bacteria > Bacteroidota > Bacteroidia > Chitinophagales > Saprospiraceae > M3007. The sequence continues at coordinate 81 of JAKLJF010000038.1, forward strand.
GTAAAACAACCGATTTCCGGGCTACGTCGCGCGCGGCGGCCCGGTGTTCGGCAGAGAAGACAACCTCTTTTTCCCGGTTTTCGTCGCAAAATTTATAGGGGTTTTCGAACAAACCGAGTTGAAATTTCAGACGCAAAATGCGGCGTACCGCCTCATCGATCGTCGCCGCGGACGCTTTGCCTTCCCGGACCGATTGCTCCAGAAAACGTTGGTAAACAGCGCCCTGCATATCCATATCCACGCCGGCATGCAGCGACAGTTCACCCGCTTCTTTTTCCGTGGCCACTACGCCGTGGGCCACCATTTCGTTCATCGAGGTGTAATCGGTCACGACAAAGCCATTGAATCCCCATTCATCGCGCAGAATATCGGTCAACAGGTAGCGGTTGCCGGATGCCGGTACGCCGTCGTAGTCGTTGAAGGAGGTCATTACCGTGGCGGCGCCGGCCTTTACCGCGGCCTCGTAAGGGGGAAGGTAATATTCGCGGAAAAAGCGTTCGCTCATGTCCACCGTGTGATAATCGCGGCCTGCCGTGGGTGCGCCATAGGCCGCGTAGTGTTTCACACAGGCCAGCACGGCATCCGTATTTCCGATGCCTTTTCCCTGGAGACCGCGCACCCGTGCCTCGGCGATCCGGCTGCCCAGCCAGGCATCTTCTCCGGCGCCCTCCATCACACGGCCCCAGCGGGGATCGCGGCTGATGTCGACCATCGGCGCAAAGGCCCAGTGCAGGCCCGCCGCCGCCGCTTCGGTAGCCGCGATACGCGCCGATTTTTCTATGGCCTCCAAATCCCAGCTGGCCGCCTCGCCCAGCGGGATAGGGAAAATGGTTTTATAGCCGTGTATGACGTCGTAGCCGAAGATCAGTGGAATTTTCAGCCGGGTTTCTTCCACGGCGATACGTTGCAGTTCGCGGGTAAATTTTGCGGTATGGCTGTTGAACAGCGCGCCGCAACGGCCTTTGCGGATGTCTTCGGTATAGCCCTCCCGGATGGTGGGGCCTGTGGAGCCCCAATCGGTGGTGAACAGCGTCATTTGGCCGATCTTCTCTTCCAGCGTCATGAGGGCGAGCAGGGAATCAACGCGTTTGTCAATGGGGTCTGGCTTGTTTTGAATACTCCCGGGTTTGCGCCAAACAAATGCACTGAACAGTAGCAGGAGCATAGAGGGTAATATGAATTTTTTATTATGCATAATAATAAACCTTATAAACTCTATAAACTTTATAAACCTTATAAACGTCATAAACCCATTTGTTGATTTTCAGGCGAACGAACCGTTCGCCTTACTTGTGTTGCGCGAACAGCCAATCCAGCACTGCAGGGTTGTAGAATGTCTCCTGCCAGATGGCATGCCCAAGCGTGGCGTATTCTGTGTATTTTACAGGGGCATTCAGTGTTTCCAGTGCATTTGCCAGCCGGCGGGAATGCTCCGGCAGGCGCACCTCGTCGCGCAGGCCGTGAAACAGCCAAATCGGAATATTCCTGATTTTATCTGCAAATTGCGGGTCACCGCCGCCACAAACGGGAACTCCCGCCGCAAACCATTCCGGTTTACGCATCAGCAGGTCGACGGCCCCCGCGCCTCCCATCGACAGGCCGGCCACGTAAACGCGGTTTCTGTCGATCGCGGGATTTTCATCCAGGGTCTGCTGGATCAGGTTGATCAACAGACGCATCGGTTCGGTGGGTTGTTCGGCAAAAGTGGTCGAGTTGTCCATGCTGGTGCCTGACCAGCGGACGCCTTCCGGGCATTGAGGCGCCAGCACAAAACAGGGGTTTTTGCGAAAATTTTCCGGCTCAACAAACGCATAGACGCCATTACGGAGCTGCGATTCATTGTCGAAGCCCCGCTCTCCCGACCCGTGCAGGAAAATGACAAGCGGAAGTTTCCGTTCCCGGCCCTGCTGGTCGGCCAGTTGGCCTTTATTGGTAAAAACAAGTCCGGGCACGTTATTGGAAGCCAGACCGTTTGCCGGCTTTAACAAACAATACGGTAGGGCGGAACTCGCATTTTCCCGGTAAACGCCCCGGTCGAAATAAAAACGCGGGTTAGTTGGCACTTCCGGATTAGGCGCCGTGGCGGGGAAAGGCGCCGGCGTATATCCTTCATATCCCAGCCAGCCGCCCCGGAATCCCGCGCGTTGCAGGCCGGTGCGGATGTAGGGATTTTTTTTCATGATATTCCAGATCAACCCGCTCCGATGGTTTTCGAGCATGAGGAGTATCGGCCCCTGGTCGATACCCAGGTAATCGGTGTCGAACCAGCCATTGGGCAATTGGCCACAGCCGGTAAAAGAAGGATTGAAACAGTCCTTAAACCCGTATGGGCCAACGAGGCTGTCGTAGTAGGTATTCCACATAGTTTCCAGGGCCGGCAGGCAAATCTCCGGGGCAAAAGGCACGGAACCGCCCGCTGCCGTCGGGGCAATGGTGCCGTCGTCTTCGAGATAATCGGCGGCCACTCCGCGGGCGCTGTAGCCACGGAAGTTTTTCCAGTCTTCCGGGCAACGGTGTCGCGGGTCGTGTTTGGCCAGCCAGTCCACCGGCCCGTCGCAGGCGGTAAGGCCCCAGACTTTTTCCGAATAAGCTTTGTATTGGCGTGGATTTGTAACGCAGTAGGCCTGATTGGCCAATGTGGCGCGGCGGCTGTTCTCAAAATAATCCAGGCCTTTTTTCCGCATGTAGTCGTCCTGTATTTCTCTGAAATCAATCCAGACGTGGCTGTACTGATGACCGAACAGGGGGCCGAAGTTGACGTGTTCCTGACCCATGTATTCGTTCCAGTAGTAACTCTGGCACCAGGCATCCCAGCTTTCTGCGGGGATGGTGTGCGTGGGCGACCCGAGTGCCAGCACATAGAGAATCATGGCCTCGGTATATCCGAACCATTCAGCCTGGATGAATTTGGATTCGGGTTTCCAGCCCATGCTGAGGCGGTTATTGGCGTTAAGCATCCAGTCCCACTCCACCCGGCGGTACAGAAAATCGGCGGCATCCCGGATGGCTTTTTCCGTGGGATTGTTCCGGTCAAAATAGGTTTGGCAGGACAATACGCCCGCCAGCAGCAGGCCGCTGTCGATGGAGGACAACTCCACATCTTTGTAACGCTGGGATTTCTGATGATCCAGGAAATGATAGAAGAAACCTTTGTATCCCGCCATTCCTGCCGGTGCATCTCCCTGCGGTAATTCGGCGAGCACTTTCAGGGTTTTCAGTACGCGTTCCGCCGCTTGTTCCCTGGTCACCCAATGACGCTCCACGCCAACGATATAAGCGCTCAGCCCGAAGCCCGTTGCCGCTATGCTGGAAAAAGCCAAAGTAGGCCAGCGGTCAGGGACCTGGGCGTTCTGATCAGCCAAATCCCAAAAAAAGTTGAACGTACGGCGCTGCAGTTCGTCGATACTATACGGCGTTTTGCCGGCTGTGCCTGAACCGGAAGCGAAAAATGAATTATTAAACTGAAAAGTAAAAGGAATCGGGCCATTTGAAACGATTTACCGGAACAAAAATTGATAATATTTTCTGTGTAACATCTGTGTATTGATTTCTGTGTAACATCTGTGTGAAATATATAGCGGCGAATGCCGCAAGAGACAAATTTCACACAGATGTTACACAGAAATCAATACACAGATGTTACACAGAATTTTATCAACACACTATTGTTTTATAAACTTCGCGAAACCGATCGGCTTACCCAACTTATCAAATCCGGTCAGCGAATACACGCCGGCCGGGAAACGGCTGACGTCGATCTCGGTTTGCAGGTCGCCGGCGGTGTTCAGCCAGGCTACCCGCTGACCGAGGGTGTTGAAAATCTCTATGCGGGCAATATCGCGGAAGTTTTCCACACGCAGGCGCTCGGTCACCGGATTGGGCGCCACCACCATCGGCTCTAACGGGAGCGGATTGAACACGCCCACGGTAGCGCAGGCGCCGTTGCCCACCACGATGTCGTCGAAGTAGGAAGTAACATCCTGGCCGGTAGCGTCGATACCGAGGTCAAAGAACAGGGTCAGACGCTTGTATTCGCCGTTATCCGGTACGACGGCGAAGTTGATGGTTATTTCTTCCCATTCATTGACCTTGGTATTCGGCTCCTTCAATTCAAAAGGCTGTTGGCCCGTTGCGGAGCCCTCTACCTTCAGACCCAGGTTGCCAATATGATCCATGTGTACCTTGGCTTTGAGCGTTTTCACCCCTTTCCAGTCGATCGGCGCTTCCAGGTCGGCATACATGCCGGCGAAGGGTTGAGCGTCGCTGGCCTTGACGAATTTGCCCACTTTGGCGCTGGTATTGATGCCGGAGGGGTTCGGATTGTCCACTACTTCAAACTGGTATCCTTCCGCTTCCAGGTGGCCGTTGGCGAAATACTTGAAATTGCTGAAGGTACTGTTGGGCGTTTCATGCGTGGCGATGCAGCCGTTGTAGCCGGCGCGCGCCCAGCGGATGTTGTCCACGAAGTAGGTGCCGCCGCCAGTCGGACTTTGTACATTGAAGAAAATGACCAGCTTGGTGTTGTTCGTTCCGATGTGCTGGCTGAAGTCGATATCGAATTTGAACCAGGTATTGGCCGCGGTAAGGGTATCTCTGATCTCGACCTGCGGGCTGCCGCCTTCCAGTTTGAACATAAAAGGAACGTTTGCCGTGGGCGACCACACCTGTAATTGCAGGTGGTTGTAAATGCTCAGATCGGGAGCTGCCGGGAATTCAAATCCGATGCCGGCAAATCCGGTGTCCGGCCCGGCCGGATCTTTGTATTCGCCTACTTTCAGGGAGCCGTTCTCCGGCGCCAGGTGGGGGTTGTTGACGGCTTTGATATCGTCGGCACCGGTGAAAATTTTGGTGTAGTTGCGCTGGCACTCATAATCATCGATGATCGTCGGTATGGCTACCACGTCTTTGCAGGGATCGATGCTGACCACCGATTGCCGTAAGTTGTCGATGCACCAGGTTTCGCCTGGAGCCGCTACATTCGGGTTGAATATCAGGCGCATTTCGCCAAAGTCGGAAATGCCGCTGAAGGCGGAAAAATCGAAACTGAGCGTTTCCCAGGCGCCGGGTGTGGTAATGTCCGCTTCGGCTTCTTTATTGCCCTGGATCGGCGAGCTCAGTTGCATGACCACGGTGCCGCCGCTTGCCGGGCTCAGCACGTCGAGGTTGAGCTGCGGGTATTGGGTCAGATCGAAGTGATCCAGTTTGAATACCTGCAAGGTCGATAGCGCCGCGGCGCCTTTGGAATAACAACCCACTTCGGTGGAGTTATTTACATTATTTGGTTTGGGATTGGCTGTCGGCGCCGTGAAAACGCCGTGGAAGGTTGTGTTCTGATCCAATGGTTGCCAGCCGAGGTGCATGCCGCCCTGAAAGTCTTCCAGCGGGGGTGCGCCCGAGGGGGCAGATACCTTGACATTATCGAAATAATACACGTCTCCGGGCGCGCCGTCTACCCCGGCATTGAAAAACAAGACCCAGCGTTTATGTTCTTTGCCGGCCGCATCGGCAAAGTCGCCGGTGTAGGTAACCCATTTGTTCGTTTCGGTGATGTCGACAAAAATTTCTTTTGCCGGGGCGGGGCCGCCTTCCAGTTTCATCAGCAGTTTTCCGGTTTTGGGGGCCCAAACCTGTACGGAAAACTGATTTTTGGTCGCCAGGTTGATCGGATTTTCATAAGCAATGACCAGGGCGGCCCAGGCGGTATTGGCGCCAGACGGATCGTTCCATTTTCCAACCCTGGCCGAGGTATTGGTGCCGTCCGGCGCCGGGTTTTTGACCACGGAAAGGCTGTCCCAACCCAATGCGTAAGCCGCATTGCGATTGCACTCGAAATCGTCGACGATGTCCGGGTCGGGCGTGACATTTTTGCAATTGTCCGGGTAGGCGCAAATATTGTCGAAATAGTACGTTAGGTTGTTATCCACCTTTCCGGGATCGAACACGATCAGGATTTTAGTAATGGTGGTAAAACCCGCGGCGTCCGACATATCGAAGTGTACCCGTTGCCAGGCCCCGCCGATGGGGACATATTTGGTAATTTCTTTCTGTTCGCCGGCGCCCTCGAGTTTGAACAGCACTTTTGTCGGAGCCGGTAGCCAGACGTCCACGGCGAACTGGTTGTACACGCTGAGGTCTATCGGGCCGGAAGCAATGGTGCCGAAGGCAAAACTATAGTCCACCGTCGGATTATTGGTATACGAACCGACCGTGGCCGAGCTGTTTACCTGGTTGGGACCCGGATTGGCAATGGCGCCATTGAAAGTGCCGTTCAAACCGGTCCAATTGATCCCGGACGGGCCCTCAAAAGTTTCATAACAACGCTCCGCCTTTTCAGCGCGGATATCGTCGAAGTAGTAGGTCTTGTCGTCGCCGAGCACGAAAGAGTTGAACGATACCAGTATTAATGTCGATGATCTTTTCTACCGGAGAGCCGCCCGGGCCTTCCAATTTCAACAAGGCTTTGGCAGGAGCAGTAGGCGACCAGATTTTCATTTTAAACTGGTTATACTCACTGATATCCAGCACGCTGGGAAACGTGTGCAGGGCAAAGCAAAAATCGAAAGTCGGCGAGTTGGTATATGATCCAACCCAGTCGCTGGTGTTGGCGCCGCTTTTGTCGGGGTTTGCAACGGCCCCGTTGTAGGTGCCGTTCAGGCCGTTCCAGGCCAGATCGGGCGTGCCGCCTTCAAAGTCTTCGTAAATGACCTGGGCATTCAGGCCGAACCAGCCTGAAAACAACAACAGGAATAGGAGGAAGAATTTTTTCATAAGAGCTCCTTTTAGAATGGTTAGCGAAAATAAGTTTGTTGATTTGTTGATTTGTTGATTTGACAAGGGTCAGTAAGAGATGGCCAACTTTTTCACAACAGATTGATTATTAGCGTTTTTTACTTGTAAAAAGTAAATGCCGGGAGGCAAATGTGCAGTTGATAGGGTTTTTTGAAAGTTACCGGCCGGGATGTTTTCCGACAGGATGAGTTGTGCCGGTTTGCCGGTCAGATCGGTCAGCAGTGCCGAAATGTTTTGCTCCCTGTCGTTTTCAAAGGAGAGCGTCAGCTGCCCGTCACGGACGGGATTCGGGTAAGCGGAAACCTTGATTCCCGGAAGGGCCAGTTCTGTCGTCCCAACCGAATTGTCCGGTTGAAAGCCGCAGGAAAGCAGCGCGGGCTCTATTTCCGGGTTTTTCATAAACAAGTCCCAGAATAAGCCGGTGCGGTAATTTTCGATCATCGCCACGATCGGCCCCTGGTCGATGGCGAGATAGGAAGGCGCAAACCAGTTTACATTCAGATTAAAGGCATCGTAGAAACCATAAGGGCCCCAGAGTTTTTCGCCGAGATCGCGGTAAAAATATTTGAGGGCGGCCATGCTTTGCGCCGGCACATACGGCATCGACGACAGGGCAGCCGTGGGGGCAACCGTGCCGTCGTCGTTGGCGGGATGTATGTCGCGGGCGGCATAGCCGTTCGGGCCGTCGCAGGCGGTGAGTCCCCAGCAGTTGGGGCCGTAGCCGGCGTGTTTTTCCGGGTTGATTTTCGCATACTCCCATTGAATCAGGGAGTGATTGCGATTGCGGACAAAGTAATTGGAGCAGGCGTCTTTCCAGTTTCGGGGATCGAAGCCCAGATAAGAATAGTGGGCAAAGAACAGCGGGCCGCCGCCAAAACCGCCGCAATAAACGGGGTGCCCAAAGTAAACACCTTGGGAACAATAGTTCGGATTGGCCATCCAGCCGCTTTGGTACAGACTGCCCGGCACCGGGTGAGTGGGCGAAGCGGCGGCTAAAATATAAACGATCTGCGCCTCGAAGAAACCCACCAGCGGAAAGTTCATCTGCCAGCCGTGGTTGGGCGACCAGTGCCAGTAAAGCGCCGCACTGTTATTTCTGCGGAACCAATCCCATTCCACATCTTCCCAAATCCCGGTGATGGCGTCGCGCACGGCATTTTCGAGCGGGGTGTTCTGATCGAAATACGCGCGCGCGGCCAACAGGCCCTGGATCAGAAAAGCGGATTCCACCAGATCGGCGCCGTCGTCGAACTGGCTGAATGGCACGGTATTGCCGTTCGAGCCGTTCATCCAGTGCGGAAATACGCCGTGGTACCGGTCGGCAATTTGTAAAAAGGAAACGATTTTGACCATCCGGTCGAGTGCCTGGGCACGGCTGATCCAGCCGCGTTCGGCGCCCACAATTATGGCCATGATCCCGAAGCCGGATCCGCCGGTGGTGACCACTTCTCCGTTGCCGTTGCTGCGTTCGCGGGCCAGACCGCTTAGGGGGTGCCCGTAATCCCAGAAGTACCGGAAGGTGTATCGCTGCACCATATCGAGCAATTCTTCGTCGGAAAACACCCTTGTTTGCGCTTGCGCTGTTTCAGAAAAATCGCTGGTCAGGCCATTGTTTTTAACGGCTTTGACCCGGTAATGCCGGACAATTGCCTGGCCTTCGTCGCCGGTCCAGTCGATTGCAGCCGGCGCGGTATTACTTCCCACGGTTTTTAATAAATCAAAATTCGATCCGCCATCGGTCGACCGGAATATCTGGTAACTCGTGACCGTTGGGTCGGGAACCGCCTGCCAGCGCACTTCGATATGGCTGTCGTAGCCCTCGGCGTTTACGCCCGAGGGCGTAGCCGGCGTTTGTGCGGAAAGTTGAATAAAAATAAAAGAAAAATTGGCCGGATGCAAGAATCAACAGGATGAAATTACGACCATCCTGCCTTTTATAGGTAAAAAACGACCTCACCACTACTACGCCATGTAAAAAACAGGCGGAGTTGGGGCTGAAGCATTCAGGTATCCGGGTGTGTCCCTTGAAACGCCATGCACCCGTTTTCACACATTGGCCCTTGCTATTAACGGCCTTTTAAGCCTATTTTGAAACAGATTTACTTACCCGTTTATGCAAAACAGGTTTTGCCTGCATCCGGAGACCCAAAACTTTCTTCCTATGTTATACCCAATCACAATCTGGCTTTGGGCCTTGCTGCTGGCAGGGCCATCCACAACTCCTCACCGTTCAGCCGCCATCGCCGCGGACTGGTCTGAGTATCCCGTGCCCCTCATCCGGGGCGACACCGGATTTTACCACGAGCTGCGCTCAAAATTACAACAGCGGCTGTCGGCGGCAAGTCCCGAAAAACTGTACCTGACCTTTGACCGCACGCTGTTCCAACCGGGAGAAACCCTCTGGTTCAATGCCTGGCTGCGCAACGCCGGCGACCTGATGCCGGCGGTAAACAGCCAGATCCTGTACGTGGAACTGCTCGATCCCCGGGGTTCCGTTTTGCAGAAGAAAGCCATTATTGCCCGCGACGGCGCCGGGGCTGGCGAATTCGACTTTCCCGAAAGCCTGCCCGGCGGTTTGTACAAAATTAAAGCATACACCGGTTGGATGCGCAACACCGGCGAGGCATTTGAACGCACCATTACCCTGCAAAAAGTGGTGTTGCCCAACCTCAACCTGAAACTGCAATTCGAGCGCAAAGCTTTCGGGCCCGGCGACGTGGCGATCGCCCGTTTCGATGCCATGGACCTGGAAAACAAACCGCTCGCAGACCGGAAACTCAGATTTGAAGCCCAAATTCAGGGCGCGGAAAATATCCGCGGCGAAGCGGCTACCGATCTCAATGGCCGGGCTTACATCCGGTTTCAATTACCCCGGGAACTTGCCTCGACGGATGGTTTGCTGAATATTCAACTGGAACACCAGGGCCGGCAAGAGGCCATTTCCCGCGCTATTCCCATTGTTTTAAACAAAATTGACCTGCAATTTTTCCCCGAAGGCGGCGATCTGGTCGGCGGTCTGCCCAGCCGGGTGGCTTTCAAAGCCCTGAACGAATTCGGCAAGCCTGCCGACGTGGAAGGCGAATTGCTGGACGAAAATGGCTCCCGCATCGCCACTTTTTCGAGTTTTCACGACGGCATGGGCATTTTTGATGTTATACCCCGCGCCGAAGGCCGGTACGCCGTTCGCCTGACCAAGCCAGTCGCTTCCGGTAAAACTTATGCCTTGCCCATGGTTCAGGCCAAAGGATATCGCCTGCATCTTGCCCGGCAGGATGCCTCGGCCGCGTACGCGGAGGTATCCGCAACCCATCCCGGACAAGCCTTCCTGACAGCGACTTCCGGAGATAAAATTTTCTTTTTCAAAGAAATAACCGTCGGAAATACTACCCAGTCCGTTAAAATACCGACCGAAAACCTGCCTGCCGGCATTGTCCGGCTTACCCTTTTCGATCACGACCGCTTCGAACAGGCCGAGCGGCTCGTGTTCGTAAATCGCGACCGCGGTCTGAACATCGACATCCGGCCTGACCGCGACCAATACCTCCCGCGCGACAAGGTGCGGCTCGATATCCGGGTGCGCGACCACGCCGGCAATCCCGTCGAAGGCGCGTTTTCGCTCGCCGTCGCCGACGACAAACTGCTCACTTTTTCCGACGACAAACAGGGGCATCTGCTCGCCGCGCTCTTGCTGGAGCAGGACGTAAAAGGGCCGATCGAAGAGCCGAATTTTTATTTCGACCGAAACGAACCCGATGCCCAACAAGCCCTCGATTACCTGCTGATGACCCAGGGCTGGCGGCGGTTTACCTGGCGGGAAGTGCTGAATAATCAACCTTTCGCCGTTTCTTACCCGGCCGAAAAAGCCGGGATCAGCGGCAAACTGCTGCGCGCCAACGGCAAACCCTGGAAAAATGCCGCCGTTAAACTGCACCCGGACGGCCCGGTGGAAATGACCGATACAGAAGGCCGTTTTGCTTTTAAAATTCACGCACATCGAGTATAACCACCTGCATTATCCGGTTTATGGCTACACTCAAAATATCGTGCTATGGGAGCCGGGGTATGTCGGCACAGGTATTATCAACCAGGAAAGGCAAGCTTCATTCATCACCGTCCTGCGCGGACGGATAATAGATGAGACTGGTGAAGCGTTGATCGGCGCTACCGTTAAAATATTGCGGGGTAAAGAATTCGTTCGCGGGATTATAACGGATTACAATGGAGAATATCGTGTACCGGTACCGCCCGGCAAATACAACCTTGAAGTCAGTTATACCGGGTTTCAAACCTGCAAAACGAACGGTATCGTAATCCGGGAAAATATGCTGAATACCGTCGACGTGAGCCTTGCAGCGGGCACGATGCTGACGGAAGTGGCCATCCGGGACTTCCGGGTACCCTTGGTAGAGCAGGACGAAACCCAGGGCGGGCAAACCCTGACATCGGATCAGATCAGAAACATGCCGACCCGCAGCGTAAACGCCATGGTGGCAACAACCGCGGCGACCACATCCATAGATAAGGGTGAACGCCTGGTTGCCAAAGAAAAAAAGTCGGACACTGTCAATTTTTGGGCCGGCGACGCCTGGGGACTGGCCGGTAAATCCAGCCGCAGATCGGCTTACCCTGCAACGCAACGCTACGCGCGTGCCCGGGAATTTTATGTTCCTCAATACGACCAACAGCAGCCGGCGGCAGAACGCGACGATTTCCGCCCCACGGTTTACTGGAATCCTTCGGTAAAAACGGACCGCGACGGCAAGGCGCAGGTAGAGTTTTATGCCTCCGACGCCATTACCAATTTCCGCGTTACGCTGGAGGGGGTGACAGCCGCCGGCCAGGCCGGACGGCAGGAAGCGCGCTTTTTTGTGCAAAAACCGGTGAGTATTGCGCTGAAAACCCCGGCCAGCGTCGTATCGGGCGATGTCTTGCGTTTGCAAATTGCCCTGACCAACCATACCGCCCTGCCGGCAAACGGCGTACTCGACGTGCAGGCGCCGGCGCATTTTATCCTGGCAAATCCGATTCCCGAAACGGTTAGCGTTGCGGCGGGGGAAACCAAAACGGTATCCGTTGAATACCACGTCGGGCAGGCTGCTTCGCCGGAGCAAACAATAAGCGCGCGTTTTCGCGGCGCCGAAACCTTTGAAGACGCTTTTGAAACAAAAATTGCCACGATGAACCGGGGTTTTCCGGTCAAAAGGGTCATTTCCGGCAATGGCATGCAAAATATGTTCAATATCCAGCTGAACGACCCGGTCAGCGGCAGTTTGGCGGTAAAACTGACGGCATACCCCAACCTCCTGAACGACGTGCTGAAAGGTATGGAGCGGATGCTGCGCCAGCCTTCGGGTTGCTTCGAACAGGTGTCAAGCACTACCTACCCCAACCTGTTGGTTTTGGATTTAATGCGCCAAACGCAGACCGTTTCCCCGGAAGTGGAAAGCCGGGCGCTCGCCCTGATCGAAGACGGTTATAAAAAGTTGGCGGCTTACGAATGCAAGGACGGCGGCTTCGACTGGTGGGGGCGCAGCCCCGCCCACGAAGGTCTGACCGCCTACGGCATCATGGAGTTCAAAGATATGTCGAAGGTGTTCCCGGTGGATCAACAGATCATCCATCGCTCCGTGCAGTGGCTGCTCGGCCGGCGCGACGGCAACGGCGGCTGGAAACGCCGCAACGACTGGCACGGCTGGCACAGCGACGGCGTCATCGGCGCCTATATCGCCTGGGCGGTAGCAGAGGCGGGTTATGGCGCGCAATTCCGCGCTGAAACCGATTTTGCCTGTCAAAAAGCCATCGAATCCGGCGACCCGTACCAGATCGCCCTGCTCGCCAATGCCCTGGCCCTGCAGAACGATCCCCGGCTGCCGTCTTTTATCCGTCTGTTGCTGGATAAGCAGGATGAAAACGGCGTTTGGGCCGGCAAAACCCACTCCGTCATGGGCGGCGGCGGTAATAATCTGAAGGTCGAAACTACCGCGCTGGCCGTTCTGGCGCTTTTGAAAACGGGAAGGGCGCAGGATGTCTCGGTGTCGAAAGCCATTGATTTTTTGGTAAAATCCAAAACGGAATACGGCTACGGCAGCACGCAAAGCACGGTGCTGGCCCTGAAAGCCCTGACGGAATACGCCAAAACGGGCAACACGGCCCCGTCGGAAGGCAGGATCGTCGTGCAAATCGACGGAAAAAGAGTGGCGGAACAATCGTATTCGGCCAAAAGCCTGAATGCGCTGGTCATTGGCGACCTGGAACAGAATTTTTCGGAAAATAATGCCAACGTGGAAGTGTTTTTCGAAAACACCGATCAGGCCATACCCTTCGACCTGGAAATGGAATACGCCACACGGCTACCGCTGAACGCGCGGAATAGCCCGCTTTCGTTCCAAACCCTTTTAGCGCAAAATGAGACGGCGGTCGGCAACACCGTTCGCCTGAGCGCCGTGCTTAAAAATGAAACCGGCTCGGCCCTAGCTTCGCCCATGGTGGTACTGGGCATCCCGGCCGGACTCACGCTCCAGCCCTGGCAACTGAAACAATTGGGTGAGCAGAAAAAATGGGATTTTTACGAGCTGTGGGACGGTTTCGCCGTGTTCCACTTCGAGTCGCTGGCGCCCAATGAAACCCGCCGGATCGACCTCGACCTGCGCGCCGACATTAGCGGCGTTTTTGAGGCGCCGGCCAGCCAGGCGTTTTTGTACTATGACAATGATCAAAGGGTGTGGAGCAAGCCGGAAGTTATTACTGTACGGTAGTCCCGCATTAAAGCCCTTTTACATCTACATTTAATTTCCCTTTGGAAAACAGATCGACCCGGATGCCCGATGCGGTAATCCGGGTTTTTTCTACCGTTATGCTGTCCACGGTTCCGGTGAGCACCACGCCGGGTTGTATCTGGTAGTAGTTCAGGGTTTGTTGCACGGATTGTTTCAGTTCGCTGATATCTTCGTCCAACGGAAAGGTCATGGCTTCGCGCATGCGTTTTTTGATGGGGCCGGAAAACAGCCAGGCCGCCGATTTGAGCAAAAAATTGCGGGTTTCAGTGTGGAAATCAAGGTCGGCTACCTCGATCTGGTTTTTTTCCACATTCATCACCGGTTTGCCCATGAAATAGATATTGCCGTTGAAAGAGCCGCTGAGCTTGGCGTTGACCACCACGCGGTCGTTGTTGCCCCACAACTGAAGATCATCGACGGTCACTTTTTTACTGCCGGATTCGAAAACCTGCCCGACCATCATGTTTTTGGCGAGGCGTTCGGCTTCGGGAAACGGCACGTCGGTGGCAATGCGCACCTGGAATTCCTCGGGCGCGTCGGTAATATGGGTCAGATTGGGCAGGTTTGAGTTTTCCCGGAAGGCCGGTTTTTCACCGAATGTCACGTCGTTCAGACAGTCCACGGCAATTTTGGCGCGGATTGTGTTCCAATCAGACACCAGGGGCGTGATACCGATGGAAAGCGGCGTGCTTTTGATCCACATCCGGTATTGTTCGTCGAGCAGCACCGGCGCCTGCAGGGCGGTCCAGGCTTCCTGGACGTAGGGTTTGAGGCTGAATTGCTGGCTGACGGCGCGGTCGAGCGTCTGGCTGAGCGTTTTTTTGCTGCGATTGAGGGCGAGGTTGGCCAGGGTTTCGATGCCGACGTCGCCGATGCCGGTTTTCAGCACCGGTTTGGCCAGCCATTCGTGGTATTCCACCTCGGTTTGCGTGCTCAGCGACCAGTCGGGGTTGAGCGAGTAGGTGGTTTTCAGGTTTAATGCCAGTTCGCCCTCCGCTTCCGCGGCGCCGATGAACAGTTTTTGTTTGGCCCATATTTTTACCGGCACGCGGTATTTCAGCGCGCCGCCGCTCAGCGACATGGTGATCGGCTGGATTTTGGTCACTTTCATCATCAGGTCGTCCTTGCCGTTGTCGGTGTAAGAATTGTCCTCATACAGCACGCCCTGCAGGCGGTTGTTGATGCTGTTCACCAGGTCGTGTACGGAGATGTTGACCGGAATGGTGATCGTGGATATCAGCGGCGCTTCGGTAACCATGTTGTACTGTTCGCCCGGATGGGGCGCGCTGGCGTTTTTGGCGGATTTACAAAAGGAGAACAAACCCAGAAAGGCTAAGATAAGGAAAATGGAAAAGTATCGCATAACGGTTAAGTGGACAAATTTATCTCATTGAAATTCCGGTGCAAATTTACCCCAAACTTGTCTGAACACTTTACAGACATTACATTTGTCGCCAAGCAAGCCAACGTCATGATCGAAAACACTGTTTACATGGGCGTCAACGCACCTAAAATTCACCAACGTATCATCGGGCAGTTGATGATGCGGCTCGGCATGTTGTATTACATCGAGAAAAAAATCCCGTTCGAACCATTGCCGGAAACCATGATCGATGAAAGCCAGACCAGCCCCACGCCGGATATTTTGTTGTTTGACAATAAACAAAAACAAAACCGCGCGATCATCGAGATCAGCGGCAATACCGGCGCGCGGCGCGATTTTGAAAAAGTAAAACAACTGGTAGACGAATACGGCGTACCGGAGGGCTTCGTGTATAACTATGACACCGGACAATGGCGTAAATACCGGCTCGGCGTAGGCGAGGATGTTGAAAAACCGTCTTTCAGCGAAGAAATACAGTTGGATTTGGGCGCCTTACTGTAATCGGTCCTTGTTTGAACAATCTTACCCTATGTCAGCCGGCATCGATATTCCGCTGTTTATCCGGCAGATCAATTCCAAAAACGACCTGGGCGCGGCAAAAACGATCTACGACGCCAATTATTTCGGTTTTGCCTGCGGCAAGGTGTGCCCCACAGAGGTCTTGTGCGAGGGCGCCTGCGTGTACAACCATTCCGGCGTAAAACCTATTGAAATCGGGCGTTTGCAATCTTATGCTGCCGCCAAAGCGTTGGACAAGGATAAAAAGTTTTACTCTGCCGGCGCTCCCTCCGGTAAAAAAGTCGCCGTAATTGGCGCCGGGCCGGCAGGCATCAGTTGCGCCTGCGAACTAAGCCGGCATGGCATCGAAGTGGATATTTTCGAGGCCAAATCCATGCCTACGGGGCTGACGCTGCACGGCGTGGCGCCCTATAAAATTACCAATACGGAAACCCTGGCGGAAATGGCCTGGCTCGAACGGCAATTCGGCTTCCGGGTGTTTTACAACCACAGGATTTCCACCGCGCAGGACATTGAACAACTGGAAAAAAACTACGACGCTATCTTCATTGGCATCGGCCTCGGCGAAACCGCCGGCCTGCATATTCCCGGCGAAAACCTGGAAAACGTGTTGGGCGCCGTCGAATTTATCGAACAACTGCGCCTGCATCAGCACCGGGTGTCGTTGCCCGGCAAAGTGATCGTGCTGGGCGGCGGCAACACCGCGATGGACGCCGCCAGCGAAAGCGCGCGATTGGGCGCCAACCCCGTGCTGCTGGCTTACCGGCGAAGCCGGGAAGAAATGGGCGCCTACGGATTTGAGTACGACCTGGCTAAAAACGTGGGCGTAAAGGCTTTATTCAATGCGATGCCCGTTGAGATCATCGGTATGGATAGGGCGACCGCTGTGCGATTTGTCCGCACCCGAAATGACAATGGCAAAGTGGAAGCCATCCCCGGCTCGGAATTTACCGAAACCTGCGACTGGGTGATCAAAGCGACCGGACAGGCCAAGGGCAATCCCCTGTTCCGCCTGATCGACGGCTGAAAAACCAACAGCAACGGCACGATCCGGGTGGACGAACATTTTCAAACATCCAACCCCAAATACTACGCCGCCGGCGACGGCGTGAGCGGCGGACAGGAAGTGGTGAATGCCGTGGCGGATGGGAAAAAGGCGGCGTTGAATATAATTAACCCCTCTAAACCCCTCTAAACCATTCTAAACCCCTCTAAACCATTCTA
>JAKLJF010000390.1 GCA_023151335.1 Thermoanaerobaculia bacterium
CCGGTTTGCTTGCCGCGCAAATCCCTGCCGGCCCTCCGAATGGCATGAAACCGGCCGCCATCGGCCGCGTATATGGCAAACTCATCGACGCCGGCACCAAAGAACCCGTCGGCTACGCCACGGTAGCGGCCTACCGTACCTTGCCCGGCGGCAGAGACACGCTGGTAAGCGGCGGCCTTACCCGTGAAAACGGCGACTTCAACCTGACCGGTCTGCCGGGCGGCCCCCTGAAAATTACCCTGAGTTTTATGGGCTTCGAGACCCTGGAAAAAAAGGTCGTGATTACCCCGCAAAACAACGAACAGGACCTGGGCAACCTGTCCATGGGCGTTTCGGCGCAAATGCTGAAAGAAGTGACCGTGACCGCCGCACAATCGACCATTCAGCTGCGCGCCGACCGCAAGGTATTCAACGTGGAAAAGAACCTCGCCAGCGCCGGCGGCACCGCCGAAGACGTGCTGAAATCGGTGCCCTCCGTGAACGTGGACGCCGACGGTAACGCCGCCCTGCGCAACCAGAACGCCCAAATCCTCATCGACGGCCGGCCTACACTCCTCAGCCTGAACCAGATTCCCGCCGGCGATATCGAACAAGTCGAGGTAATCACCAATCCCGGCGCCAAATACGACGCCAACACCACGGGCGGCATATTGAACATCGTACTCAAAAAGAACCGTAAACCGGGATACAACGGCATGGTCAGCGGCGGTATCGGCACTACCGGCCGCTACAACGGCATGGTCAATCTGACGGCCAAACAAGACCCCTGGAATATTTCGCTGAACTACAACGTGAACGCTACCACCAACAACACGGTAAACGGTTACCTCTACCGTACCGACCTCATCGACGAGCAGCCCAGCCGTTATTTCAACCAGGATAACCGTACCGACTTCAGGCATCTGTTCCAGATGGGGCGCCTGACCGTCGACTACATCCTCAATAACCGCAACACGCTTTCTCTGGCCGGCAGCCTTATGGGCGGCAACCATCGCCCCGATGAACTCCAGCGATTTACCGAATTCGACGGCCAGCAAAACCGCGTCAGCTCCGGTCTGCGGCACAACAATACCGATGGCCAGTGGCGCAATTATACCGCACAGGGTACCTGGCGGCGCACCTTTCCCGAAAAAGGTAAAGAACTCGTGCTCGACGGCCAGTACACCTTCGGCCGTTCGAAAAATCTGAGCCGCTTCGATACGCGCTATTTCATGTCCGACGGCACTGAACTGCCCAATCCTGAATTACAAAATAACGACGGTGGCGGCCGCAACAACCAGACTATCCTGCAACTCGACTATACCGATCCCCTCGGCGATAACGCCAAACTCGAACTTGGCGCCCGCTCTTTCCGAAAAAATACGCTAAACTGGCTCGACGTCACACACTTCGACTACAACGATTATGCCTTTGTGGCGGACAGTTTCCTGACCACCAACTACGATATTACCGAAATGATCAACGCTGCCTACGCCAATTTCAACGGCAATTCGGGCGCGTGGGGATACGTGGCCGGCGTGCGTTTCGAGGCCTCGTACTTCAAAGGCCGGCAGGCGGCTTCCGAGCAGGAATTCAGTTATAACTATCCCGGCAAAGGCAGCGACGTATGGAAGGCGTTTTTCCCCAGCCTGTACCTCACCCGCAAACTGACGGAAAAACAGGAACTCCAGATCAACGCCAGCCGCAAGATCAACCGCCCGAACTGGCACCAGATCATGCCGTTTTTCATGTTTGCCGACAAATACAACTACCGCATCGGCAACCCCGCCCTGCGACCCGAATTCGTCAACCTCGGCGAGATCAACTACAGCCTGCTGTTCGGCCAGCACAACCTGCTCGCCTCGCTGTACGTGCGCCACACCGAAGACCCCATTACCAGCATCACCTACCGCTCGCCCGAGGACCCGAACGTGCTGGTCAGCACCTTCGAAAACGGCTCCAACAGCATTGCTTTCGGTATGGACAACACGCTGAAACTCCAGCTGGGCAAATCCGTGGAGTGGACCAACAACCTGAACGTATTTCAAACCAGGATCACGGCCCAGAATTTTGAAAATTCCGGCTGGGCCTACAACCTCAAATCGACACTGAGCCTGCGCCTGCCCGCTGCCATCAGCGTACAGGCCATGGCCAACTACGAGTCGCCGCGCATTCTGCCGCAGGGCAAAACCGTGCCGATGTTTTTCAGCGACCTGTCGGTGAAAAAAGATTTTGGCAAAAGCTTCTCCCTCACCGTCGCTGTGGTGGACGTGTTCAACACCCGCCGCATGGGTCAGGAACTGGTCACCGCCAACTACCTCCAGGAATTCAGCCGCCGCCGCGAAACACGTTTCATCCGTGCCACGGCCATGTACCGTTTCGGCAAACCGGATGCGTCGCTGTTCAAAAAGAAAACACAGCAACGGAACGGGGGACAGCAGGAGGAAGGCGGATTCGGATTCTGAAAGGCGAATTAAATAAAAAAACACATATATTTTATAATAAACACACAGGCACATAGGACACATAGATTTACAACGCTATGTGTACTATGTGCCTGTGTGTTTATTATAAAATATAAAAATTTGTGTTCGCACTATTGCAACTGATTCAGCACATCGCCCAGTTTGGCGCTGTAGTCTTTCACGTAATCCGGAAATCCGTCGGTAACGGAGTCGATAGTCCAGTGATACACCTTGCCGCCTTTTTTCATCTCGACGTAGTACACCGGCTGGTCGGCGCAACCCAGGCAACCGAATTCCTTGCCGTTCTCGGCCAGCAGTTCATCCGGAAACTCGTCCAGCAGTTTTTTAGCGGTCTGGTATTTGGCGGCGTCCTGCGGGGCAGTTTCAAAAACATACTTGCCCTGGTTGTCTTTTTCGCCTTTGTAAAGTTCGCCGCCGGCAATTTTGTAGCCGGTTTTACAACAGTCCCAGCAAAAACAGCTGGAATGGCCAAAAATCAGGTATTCAATATTGTCGGGTGTGGGCGTGCAGGGCTCGTTTTTTTTGCAGGAAAAAATGATGGCGACCAGGAGGAGGAGCAGGAGTGCGTGTTTCATCGGTAAAAAGTTTTTGAATTCATGTTCTGCTTCCAAGACAGGCATTCGCCGGGCGGAGGTTGGGCGCGGCTTTGTATTTTTTATTTCACGCATCCTTAAATTATCCCGTTTCAGCGGTGCTGAACCACGATTTTTTCCGAACGGTTTTCCATCTGTAAAAAATACATGCCATCGGGCCAGTCGCCTGTTTGCAGGTCGATCTGCGTATTTTCTCCTGCCGGAATGTCCATTTCCTGTATCAGACGTCCGGCAATATCATACACCCGGGCGACAAGGGCTTTTTGTGCCGATAAAACCAGGCGGCAGCGGGTATCGGCCGGGTTGGGAGAGATGGAAAATTGGCCAATTACCGGTTCCTCGTCCGAAAGTATGGCGGTATGGCAAAATACATCGTCGCCGCGGTCGGCGTCGGGGCGCTCGTTGGGCGCGGCTGTCCAGAAGCACAGTTGGGTAGGGGCATTAAGTTGCCCTGCGGCTGAAATATTGCCGAAATCGAGCCAAACGGATGCGCCGGGCTCCAGGCCAAGGCCGGTGTAACGTCTTTGTTTGGCCGGGCGTTCGAGACATACTCCACCGCTGTAATCCCAATCGAAAGCGATTTGAACGTCCGCCTGATCGACCATTGTTTGGCCCGTGTTCCGAAGTTGAACGCGAAATTTACCTCCCGAAAATTGATAATAGTCCGGGTGCCAGGGGGTAGCCGGGACCAACGCGGTTTGTAAAGGCTCATTTTGTTCCACGGCTGTCAACGCCACATTCGCCGGCTCCTGCGCTGAGCCGCCCGACAGGGGGCGAGTCTGAAGCCACAGGTGCCGGGCATTATAGGCCAACCCCCCAGCGCCCGCCCAGCGCGGGCCGGAACCGCTGATTCCCGCGATGGCGAGCCCGTCGTTTTGTTGGGCAACGGCCAATCCTGTTTCCCACCGGGAAACTGACAGAGATGTCAACTGCTTCCCGTCCAGCCCGGTACGCAAAACATGAGAAAGGCTGTCAACCGGCTCAGAAGCCACAAAATACAAGCCATCGGGGGCGACAGTCATGTCGAATATCCAATAAGGCAATGTCGTGAGGAGCGTATAATCCAATGACAACCAGTCGAGTAAAAATACCCGGCCGCTTGAAGCATCGAACGTATAAACATTGCCGGATAGACCCCCGACCAGTTTGTTGAAGTAGGCCTTTGGAGAGATTTTTTTCGAAATGATCAAACGGTAGTCGGGCGAATCGGCAGTCCCCAAATTTCGCCATGACTGGAGGTCGGGAAAACCGGTGGCCACCAGGTGTTCGGCGCCGGGCGCCAGGGCAAAATCGTATATTTCCATCAGAGGGTCCTGGGGTTCCAGGGTGGTTTTCCACAAAACTGCGCCGGTAGAAGCGGAATATTTGGCGAGCTGGTGGTAGTTCAAACCGATCAGGTTGCCGTCCGGAGTCAGTCTTAGCAGGCGCGGCTGATATTCCGTATCGCTGGTCTGCCTGCTCCAGCGCAGGGTGCCATCCTGGTTATAAACCAGTACGGTATTTTTATTAAATCCGGCGTCGCACAGTTCATTGGCGACAGAAACCGCAAATCCGCCGTCGCTAAGCGGGGTCGCTGAATTAATGGTGTGTATTTCCGACAGCGGCAAGGGCAGGTAAATCTTCTGCAGGATCAGACTTTCCGAATTAAATACGAGTGCGACAACCGTATCGGTATATAAAATTCCCGGAACCGGTTCTCCGTACACAAGGGAAAGCCAACGCCCGTCGCCAAGCGGATGCAAGGTTTTAGGCTGACTGTAAAAGCCGAATGAAAGCGCGCGGTCATATACCTGGGCGCTCAGGGTACACAACATTGATATAAATGCTGCGAATGTCAGGAAGATGTTTTTCATGGTTAAGGACATTTGTTTGAACTGAATGATCTTCGGGTTTATTCAGAGGCTGTATCATAAGTCACTTTTTAAAAAACATGGCAGATTTTTATTTTAACACATAGATCATATAGAGCGAATACTATGTGGCCTATATACCTATCTGTTAAAATAATTTTGTGTTCAAATTTTCATGTTTACTTATGATACAGCCTCTGAATAGCGCAAGCAGCCAGTCATTTTCGCAAACCACTTTCCGCCGGGTATAACAGGCGCCTCCGGCGTTTGTACGGGATTCAATACATCCCGCTTCAGCGGTGCTGAACCACGATTTTTTCCGACCGGTTTTCCATCTGTAAAAAATACATGCCATCTGGCCAGTCGCCTGTTTGCAGGTCGATCTGCGTATTTTCTCCTGCCGGAATGTCCATTTCCTGTATCAGACGTCCGGC
>JAKLJF010000391.1 GCA_023151335.1 Thermoanaerobaculia bacterium
CTCAGCAGCACCATCCTCACCGAAGAAGACTGGCTGCGCTTCCGGTCGCTATTTGAAAAAGTTTTTCCCGAATTTATCTCCGAACAAAAAAAATTATACCCCGGCCTCACTTCCGCCGAACTGCGCTACCTGGTGCTGGAAAAACTGCAGCTCGGTACCCGCGAGATGGCCCGTATGCTCGGCGTTTCGGACAATACCGTCCGCCAGACGCGGTCGCGCTTTCGCAGGAAGTTGGATGAGGCCGGGTTGCCTCCATGAGACGCCCCCGGAAGCGCCCGGAATTTTACCGGATGACGTTGTCACGTTTTTGTCACGCCCCTGATGGCCAATTTTTTCACCATTCAAGCCTTTTTTGCAGCCCTAACAAACTGTTCAGGATTATGGCAGCACATCAGAAGCCGGTATTCGGCAAAATGCACCACCCCTTCTACCTGAAGGAGACCTTGCTTCACTGGTTGATCTGGCTGCTCTTTGCCGCTGCCTTGTTTTATGCCGCGAATCGCTACTTCGAGTACCGCGACCGGGAACTGGACAAGCGGCTGGAGCGGCTGCGCTAATCCTGCCAAACGACAAAAACGACATTACTCATCCATTTTTAAATCGACGGTATTCAAAATGAAAAAAGGTTTTACGCTATTCTGTCCTGTTCCTGCTTCGTCCGGTAAGTTCGTGCTGCGCATGCTGATCCTCTTGTGGATGCTGGCCGGCGTCTCCACGCTCAAAGCCCAGACCAATCCCAAAATCAGTATCCAGGGTACCCTGAAAACGGCCGACGGCACCACCGTGGGCGACGGCCCCCAAACCGTCCGGTTCAACTTGTACGACGTACCGGAAGGCGGAACGCCGCTCTGGTTTGAAGACACTACTGTGGAAGTGATCGGCGGTATTTACAGCTACTACCTGGGCAGCAAGACGCCGCTGGTGCCGGCGCATTTTGCGAAAACGCTGTACCTGGGCGTGAAAATAGGCTCCTACGAATTGGTGCCGCGCACGGAGTTATCCTATTCGCCGTACGCTTTTTCGGTGTACTCGGCCGTGTGCTCCGGCGCGGTGGGCGACGTTAAATACTCCATCCTGAATCCCACCCAGTTCGCCGCCGAGAACGGCCCCTGCTGGGTGCCCATGGACGGCCGCGCACTGGCGCCGACCGACCGGCTGCGCATCGTCACCGGCCGCACCAACGTGCCCGACGGCGGCGGCCTGTTCCTGCGGGCGCAGGAGTTCGGCGCCAGCCCCAATAACGACCCGGCCAGAACTTCCGCTTCACCGATCGCCACCCTGCAGGCCGATGAGGTGGGAAGCCACACGCACGCTATAACCGACCCGGGACACAGACACAATATCACAGATATTGATTATACCACTACGAATAACCATAATGGCGGCACTGAAGCTACCAGCGTTGATAATTCGCCTGTTTCCGATAAGCTGACTGAATTTGCCACTACCGGTATCACCATAAACCCTTCTGCCGGCGCAGAGACCCGTCCTAAAAACCTGAACTTTTGGATTTACATCCGGATCAATTGACACGCGGAGAAACTGTATTTGTTCACCATTCAACTGTTGATTGATCATGTTCAAACATATAATTATTCAGGCCTTGCTGCTGTGCGGTATGGCTTTGCCGCTGGCCGCTCAGCAGACGACCGGCTGCAACCCCACCGGTCAGGTCATCACGAAGGGGGAAGTATTTTTCAATTACGGCAGCGTGACCGACGCCTACTCGGTGCGGAATCGCACCAGCCACTCGCTCGGCGAGCCGATGGTGGGGGGCGGTATATCTAAAAACTACAATTCCCAGATCGGCTTTTGGTCGCGTTTTTTGATTCCACCCCTGCCGCCCGTGGTCCGGGCCACGCAGGGCGAACTGCTCGACCGCATCCAGCTGGAATGGGAGATCAACCCCCTGGGCTCCCAGGCCAGCGACGGGTTCAAAATATTCCGCGACGGCGTTTTTCTGGCCTCGGTAGACCGGAAAACCCGCAATTTCAACGACTTTAACGTCATCGCCGGGCGGCCATACAATTACGAGGTACGCGGCGTGAACGGCTACGGCGAAGGCTCCGGTGGCAAGGCCCTCGGCTTCCAGGTGCCCAACGGCGTGGTGACCGGCTGGGTGCGCACCACCAACGACAACCCGGTACCGGACGCCATGGTGATGCTTACCCCTACAAAGGGTTTTTCCCTGCGGTTCGGACCCGACGACGGCGCCGTGGCCGACACCACCGATACCCGGTCGGCCAGCCTGCTGCCCGCGGACGACAGCGCCTGGACCATTGCGTTTTGGATAAAAACCCAATCGGCAAGCGCCGGCGCCGGCCTGTTACAACTGCTGCCGTTTCCCCTCAACATCCGGCCGCTGAACAGCGCCGGCGGACAGGAAGGCATTTCGGTGGATATGGGAGGGCCGGCTTTATTCAGCGCGAATTTCCCGGCCGCCACCAAAAACGACTGGCACCACGTGGCGCTCACCTTTGCCGGGGGGCAGTACCGTTTGTACATCGACGGCACGCTCGAGGCCCTGAGCGATGCGGCGTCCATCCCCTCGGCCATCAACCTGAGCCTCGGTGCAAGGGCGGATGGTACGGGAACCTGGCAGGGCAATCTCGACGAACTGCGCATCTACCACCGCGCACTCGACGAACTCGACTTCGGCGAGGTGATGACCGGCACGGCGTCGTCGCTGACGCCGAGTCTCGCCGCCTATTGGAAAATGGACGAAGAGCAGGGCGATAAGTCCTTCGACGTGATCCATCGCAATAAACTCTATTTCTGCGGCGGCATCGCGTTCGACGCCGACCGCCCGGAAGTATTTACTGCCGCCGTGACCAACGAGGAAGGCTATTACCGCATCGAGTCGGCAAGCTATGGCACGGGCGTCACCTTTCTGGCCCAGCCGGCCAAGTATTTTTACGAGCGCCGGGCGCTCAAATTCAACCGCGCCACCAGCTACGCCACCTTGCCCAATTTCGCCCTTCCGCCCAAATCCACGATCGAACTATGGGTCAACAGCGGCGGCCCGGCCGGTACGCAGTGCCTGTTGTCGAAAAAATGGGGCGCCAACGATTTCCGCCTGCTGCTGACCCCCAACGGCACCGACAACAACGTGATAGCTTACCTGAACGGCGCCCAGCATACCTTCGGTACGCTCGGCATCCGGTACCAGCACCTGGCGTTCACCATCGACAGCAGCGGCAACAGCCGCACCATCACCGCCTATAAAAACGGCGTTCCGCTCGGCGCGCCTTTTACGTTTAACGGCGTGACCGGCAACTGGTCGGATACGGCCCAAACCTGGATGCTCGGCGCCCGCCCCAGCGGCCCGGACCAGATCGACTATTTCGGCGGGCTTATAGACGAGTTCGCGGTGTATAATACCACCTTGTCGCAGGCTAAAATCCTGGAACACGCGCAAAATTCCCGCCAGACGAACGAGCCCGGGCTGTGGGTGTATTTTGCCCTGGACGAAGGCAACGGCAACCGCCTGAACAACTCGGGTATCCTGCTCACGGGCGGCGGCACAACCTTCAACACCGAATGGACGCCGCAGGCGCCCAATCAAATCACCACGCCGCACGAATTTTCACCGGCTACCCGCCAGGTGACGCTCAACCCCAGCGTGACATCGGTCGACCAGGTCGACTTCACCGACCGCAGCCTGATCCCGGTAGAAGGCCGGGTGCGCTATGCCAATACCGAGTGTTTTGCCGAAGGCGTGGAAATCCTGGTCAACGGCGCTCCTTTCAGCCCGCCCATTTTCACCGATTCGACGGGGCGTTTTATCATCGACTTTGAACCGGGCGCCACGGCTACCCTGACGCCGCAGTTCAAGGGTAAACCGCAAGACGGCGGTCATGAATTCACACCGGCCTTCTGGGAGGTGACCAACCTCAACCGGCCGATTGCCGGTATCTTGTTCAACGACGTCACCACCCGCAAAATAAAAGGCCGCATCGCCGGCGGCCTTTGCCTGAAGTCCATTATCGCGGACTCGACGACCGACTGCCGGGTGAAGGTGGCTACCCGCGACGGTTGTTTCGAATGGGAACAGGTAGTGGCCGACCCGGACGGATTCTTCGAGTTCAACCCGCTTCCGCCCCTCGAAGTGACCATTGCCATCACCAAACACAATGTCAAGGCCATTTACGATGATTTTCAGATACAGGGCGGGCGCACCATCGATCTGACGGAACGGGACTCCACGGGCGTCAACTTCATCTACATCGCGCCGCCTTCGGTCGGTATCGCCGGCTTTGAAAATTACTATTCCGCCTGTAAGGACGGGATGGGCAATATCCTGCCGCCTATTCCCGACGTCGACGGCAACCCACTGGTCATCTTCGAAGAAGATCAGGCCATACAATTGGACATCACGGTGTACGAGCAGTACGGCATTACGCAGGGTGGCATGTCAGTAGACGAAGCTGACCGCTGCCTGCTGGACTCCGCCATCCTGAACATCGATAACACCTTCGACCGAAACTACGATTTTATCAAGCCGCTGGTGGATACAATGTACAACAAAAAATACGACTATAACTTTTTCGCCGACAACCCTAATCCCGATCCGCCCTACCTGCAGATCATGCAGGTGACGGCAGATGTGAACGGCCGGAAGGGCACGTTTTTCCGAAGGGTGTTGATCCAGGGCATCATCCAGGGCGAGAAAAAATTTACCAGCTCCACCCCGGTAATGCCCAACTTCGTGTTGCGCGATCCTCCGGGCGACGGCAGCTACGCCTATATCGAAAAAGGGGAAACGATCTGTAATACGCTGCGGATAGAGGATAGCGAAGGAGACGGCAATTATGTCGATCTGGATTATACGGAGGGTGCGAACACCGAAATCACGAACCCTTATCTGCCAACCGTTATTATTAAAGCGCTGACCGGGACACGCGAGGTGTTTGAGAGCCGGATGATCCAAACCTCCAAAAAATCTATGGAATATTGCCTGACGGCTAATGAACGCATTTCCACCGACGATGGAAACCTGGTGGTGGGCAGCAAAACCAGTTTTGACGGCGGCGCGACCATATTGGCCGGTAATGATATTTATATCGGTACTGCATTTAATTTTATCATATCGGACGCCAAATATCTCCGGTTCAATGATACTACCTGCAGTGTCAACCTCGACGTGGTCACTACCGCTGAGCCCGACTCTTTTGCCACTACCTTCATATACTCCGAGTGGAATATTGAAAATAACGTGATCCGCTACCTGGATAATCTGATTAAAGACGGTCAGGACCCCGATGGCAAACACCAGAAGGCCATGAATGACTGGTTGAATTTTATCAAATTGAATGA
>JAKLJF010000392.1 GCA_023151335.1 Thermoanaerobaculia bacterium
ACCTTTGCGGCGCTAAAAATTAACCGGTACCCAAATATGTTCGACAGTTTAAGCGAAAAACTCGAATCCGCCTTTAAAGTAATCAGCGGCTCCAACAAGATCACCGAGCTGAATGTTGCAGAAAGCATCAAAGAAATCCGCCGGGCCCTCGTTGGCGCCGACGTGAACTATAAGATCGCCAAGGAATTTACCGACCGGATCAAAGACAAGGCGCTGGGCACCGAGAACGTGCTGCGCAACGTCAATCCTGGCCAGTTGATGGTAAAGATCGTCATGGACGAACTGACCGAACTGATGGGCGGCCAGTCGGTAGGTATCAACGTAAAAGGCAGCCCGGGCATCGTGCTGGTGGCCGGCTTGCAGGGTAGCGGTAAAACGACGTTCTGCGGCAAACTGGCCAAACACCTCAAGGAAAAACGCCAGATGTCGCCCCTGCTTGTCGCCTGCGACGTGTACCGGCCCGCGGCTATCGACCAGTTGGGCGTGCTCGGCGAGAGCATCAAGGTGCCGGTGTATAAAGAAACGGAAAATAAGAACCCGGTCGAGATCGCACAAAACGCCCTCAAACACGCCAAGGCGCACGGCCACCACGTTGTGATCGTGGACACCGCAGGCCGCCTGGCCGTCGACGAGACCATGATGGCCGAGGTGGAGGCACTCAAAAAGGCGCTCAACCCCACGGAAACCTTGTTCGTGGTGGACTCCATGACCGGTCAGGACGCCGTGAACACCGCCCAGGCCTTCAACGAACGCATCAATTTCGACGGCGTGGTGCTCACCAAACTCGACGGTGACACCCGCGGCGGTGCGGCCCTGTCGATCAAGTACACCGTGGGCAAACCGATCAAGTTCGTCTCTCTCGGTGAAAAACTCGACGCGCTCGACGTGTTCTACCCCGACCGTATGGCCCAGCGTATCCTCGGCATGGGCGACATTGTGTCGCTGGTGGAAAAAGCCCAGATGGAGTTCGACGAAGAAGAGGCCAAACGGGTGGAAAAGAAGATCAAACAAAACAAGTTTGATTTCAACGACTTCCTCACCCAGATGCAGCAAATTAAAAAAATGGGCGACCTGAAAAGCCTGCTCGGCATGATCCCGGGCATGGGCAAGGCCCTGAAAGAGATCGACATCGACGACAAAGCGCTGGTTCGGGTGGAATCCATCATACACAGTATGACGCCCGAAGAGCGGAAAAACCCGGACCTGCTTAACCTGAGCCGCAAAAAGCGCATCGCCAAAGGTTGCGGCCAAACCATTGACCAGATCAATCTGTTTGTCAAGAACTTCAACGACATGCGCAAGTTCATGCACCAGATGAGCAATAACCCCATGGGCGGCATGATGGGGGGTATGCCCGGCGGTGGCATGCCGCGTATGCCGAAAGGCGGCCTTGGGAAGATCAGGCGGTAGATCAGGCAATCACGCCCATTTTCTTCATTAAAAACGAAGCGCTCTTGTTCACGCAAACCCCGTCGCGGAGCTTGTAGTCGAACAAGAGGTTGTCGGCCGTCATTTCCACTTCAAAACACATGTTGCGCAAATAAGCGGGGTATTTGGCTGCCAGGTCGCACACATTCAGGTCGTGCGTGGCGAGCACGCCGGTGGCTTTGCGCTGCACCATGGTTTCCACGAGGCCGAGGGTGCCCGACAGTTTGTCGTTGGAGTTGGTGCCGCGCAGCACTTCGTCGAGCAGAACAAAAGCAGTTGAGCCCGCGTCGAGCCGGTCGATGATGCGTTTGAGACGTTTCAGTTCGGCGTAGAAATACGACTCGTTGTCGTGCAGTGAATCACTGAGTTTCATACACACGAAAATATCGAACGGGTAAAGGCTGCAGGAAGTGGCGCACACGGGCGCCCCGGTTTTAGCCAGCAGCAGATTGATGCCGAGGGTGCGCAGGAAAGTGCTTTTTCCCGACATGTTGGAACCGGTGAGGATCACAAAACCGGGTTTTTCAAACCGTATATCGTTGCACACCCGTTTGCCTGCCGGGATCAGGGGGTGACCAAGGTTTTTCATGTTCAATTGCACCGTTTCGGTGATCTCCGGGAACACAAAATCCGGATTGTTGTAAGCAAAATGCGCCAGGCTGCTCAAGGCCTCCATTTCACCGGCCGTGTCGATCCAGTTTTTAATGTGCCCCGCATAACGGATTTTCCATTTTTCCAACGCCAGCAGGACGTGTACGTGATATACGAACAGGCTGTTGAAAATGAGGGCCCCCAACAGGTTTTGCACCGATTCCAACTGATGCAACAGCCCGGACAACTGCAAAATAGCCGCGCTGGCCGGCCGGCCGCCGGTGTTTAGTTCGCCCTGTATCCGCTTGAGTTTGTCTGCTTCAAACGGCTCTTTCTCCATACATTGAAGCAGATAGCCGTATTGCCCTACGATCCTGTGCATCGCGTTGATCTGCTCCAGCTCGGTTTTGATCTTTTTGACATGGGCTACCACTACCACCAGATTGACTGCCGTCAGGATTTTAAACGCCTTCCAAAGTTCGGCGCCCGGCATAATGATCAAGGCCAGGACAGTGAAAATGGTGCTGATCGTAAGCGCATTAAAAAGGATACGCAAGGGCAGCGCGGTTCTGCTGACGGGCTGTCCGGCCCAGGCGAGTAATTTGCGATAGGCAGCCTCCCGGTCGGCGTGCAGCTGCCCTTCTGCGAGGTATTCCTGCCGCCATTGGAGCCGCGGCGCCAGGTCGCGGACGGCTTCCTGGGTCTCGTAAATTTCTGTTTTGGTCTGTTCCCGTAAAAAATATTGCGCCAACCGGTCCGACCCAATGGCATTAGCCGTGCGGTTGAGGTATTGGAACAGGGAGTTTTTGCCAAAAATATCCAGGTCGTAGGTGTACGGATGATCGGCGTCGACGTACTGCGCGCCGTCGGCATAATGGGAAAAATCGCCCTCCAGTGCGGCCAGTTCGTGTTCGTTGATCTGTACCAGTTGCCGGTAAAACTGCTTCTGCCGGCTCACCGCCGCATGCCGGCGCACGAGGTACAAAAACAACACTACGCCTGCAAAGGCCAGGCCTGCAAAAACGGTCCCGCCGGTTTTATAATATTGTACGCCAGGCAGGATGACAGCGACGGCCACGGAAAGTCGAAGGATACCGAGGCGGGTATCGTTTTGGGTGGCACGGCGCAGCAGGGATTGGTAGCGCTGAAGCGCGGTTTGGTACGGATGCATCGGCGATGGCGGTAACAAAAAACAATAAGGGCGGCAAAACTAATCCAATAATTTTGCCCCCGGAAAAGCAGTCATTTAAACATTTGAAATTTTTAAAACAATTTATTTTGTTTTAAAAACGTCCTTGTTACATTTGCCCCGAACGCATTACCTCACTGATGAACCGCCTCACCGAAACGCAAGTCGCTCAGCTCGCTCCCGATCCGCCTTCCCTGAAGGCCGGCCGCCAACTGGCCAACAAACGCCTGTGGCTGACCCTTGCCCACAACGACCGCGTTTTGTGGGGTGAAGTACAGGGCTCGGGCAAAGATCCTTACCGCACACAAGTCGACCTGATATCCCTCGCTTTCCGGTGCAGTTGCCCCAGCCGGAAATTTCCCTGTAAACACGGTTTGGGGCTGATGTTCGTGTTCGCCGACGATCCCGCCGCGGTCAAAAGCGGGGCGCCGGAACCCGAATGGGTGTCGGAGTGGATGAACAGACGCGCCGCCAATGCCGGAAAGACAAGCGCTGAATTAACCGCCGCACCGGCAGCAACCGATGAAAAAAAAGCAAAGGACAAAGCCAAACGCGCCGACGAGCGCCTGTCGGCTGCACAAACCGGCGCCGCCGAACTGGAACTGCTGCTGCGCGACCTGCTGCGCGGGGGATTGCTCGGCGTACCGGAAAAAGGCGAAGCTTATTACGAAAAAGTGGTGCGCCGCATGATCGACGCCAAGGCGGGCGGACTGGCTAACTGGGTGCGCAATTTCAACAAGATCAATTATCTGGGCGGCAATACCTGGCACTCCGAAGTGTTGGAGAACGCCGTCAAAGCCTGGTTGCTGATCGAGGCCTTCCGGCGAATGGACGCGCAGGAAATACCTGTGCAGGAACAGATCAAAAGCCTGGTCGGCTGGTCGCAAAGCAAAAAAGACCTCTTGGAAAACCCGGCTGCCGAATGTGTGACCGACGACTGGTTGGTGCTCGGTAAAAAACTGGAAGCCCTCGACGACAACCTGAACATGTTGCGCGTATGGCTTTATGGCACACAAAGCGGGCGCCAGGCATTGCTGGTAGAATACGCGCCGGCACACCTGCCCATCGTAGCCCCCGCACTGCCGGGCACGCTCCTGCGGGCCGTGCTGGCCTTTTACCCCTCCAATCTGCCCTATCGCGCACAAATCAAACAACAGGGCGCTGTGGACACGCAAACACCCAGCCTGGTTGAACCGCTCGATGGCTGGGAGGCCGCACACCGACAGGCCGCGGAATGGCTGGCCCGGTCGCCCTGGGCCGACCAGTATCCACAGTACGTTGCAGACCTGACGCCGGTCACCGACGGGCACGGCTGGTTTCTCCGCGACCGGGAGGGCCTGCTCCTGGCAATCGATCCGGCAACCGAAATAGAGAAAATATGGCAATTATTGGCCGTTTCCGGCGGCACGCCCTTAAACTGTTTTGTGCTCCGCAGTGGAAACAAAGTAGCGCCACTGGGTTATATTTCTACAAGCGGCCAATATATACTCATCTAAACACCGAAAACCCAATTCATCATTCATCATTCATTATTAAAAAACGTGCATTGCTGGCCTGAACTCGTCAAAATCGCCCTGCTCGGTACCGAAAAAATGCCGCTGCCGGATTCCGTGCTGCCGGAGGCCGTGCGCCGGCGCATGTCGGCAGCCGACCCCAACGACCGGGAAGCCTGGTTCTACAAGGCCGCGGCCCTTACCTACGTGTATGAAAAAGCGGGTATGCTGCCCGAAAAAACGCCGCTGCCAGCGCTTCCCCTTGCTCCCAAAGAAACCCGTCTGGTATGCCCGCTGCCGGCACAACGTTTTCTGGCCCATGAACTGAATGATAAAAACAAACGGCCCGACGTACTGGCCTTTTATTTTGAAACACTGGCTGCCCGGGGGTGGGTGCTGGCGGCTGAACAACTTGTGCCGGCATTGAACCTCTGCCTGCAAGTGCCGTTCAAAAGTCTGCAAGACCTGGTCGCCGCGGTAGCCGGTGAGCGGGGCCGCTGGATGCAGCAGTTCAACCCCGCCTGGCAGTTCCTGACGCCGCCCGACCCCGACGCACTATGGACGGAAGGCAGCAACAGCGAACGCCGGCAATATCTTCAGGATTTA
>JAKLJF010000393.1:0-5001 GCA_023151335.1 Thermoanaerobaculia bacterium
TACAAAAAATTTAACCGCCGCCCTGTTGTTTTTATGGTGCATGGGGGGTGTGTGCGTACACGCGCACGCCCAGCGCACCGTAAGCGGCAGTATCACCGATGCAGAGACCGGTGAACCGTTGATCGGCGCCACGATCGTGGAGAAAGGCGTACCGGGCAACGGCACGATTTCGGACTACAATGGCAACTTTACCCTGAAGGTGGCAGACGCTTCCAAGACGCTCGTCATCACTTATACCGGTTATGAGGCCACGGAGGCATCCATCGCCGGGGTGAACACCGTAAACGTGCAAATGGCGCCCGGCACGGCGCTAAAAGAAGTGCTGGTGATCGGCTACGGTACCGTGAAGCGCGAAGACGCCACCGGTCTGGTGCAGTCGGTTTCTTCCAACAAATTCAACCAGGGCGCGATAACCGGGCCACAGGAACTGCTGGCCGGCAAGATCGCCGGCGTGGTCATCACCGCCCCCGACGGGTCGCCGGGCGCCGGCACCAAGATCCGGATCCGGGGAGAATCTTCGCTTTCTGCTTCCAACGACCCGCTGATCGTGGTCGATGGCATCCCGCTGGATAACGGCGGCGTTTCGGGCGGCCGCAATCCGCTGAATATCATTAATCCGAACGACATTGAAACCTTTACCGTGCTGAAAGACGCCTCGGCCGCTGCCATTTACGGCAACCGGGCCTCCGCCGGCGTTATTATTATTACGACAAAAAAAGGTAAGCTGGGCAAAAAGATCGGCGTCGATTACAGCGCCAACGTCTCCGTGGGCCAACCCTACAACCGGGTGGATGTGCTCACAGCCGATGAGTTCCGGCAGGTTGTGACAGCCCGGTACACGGACCCCGACCCCACCAAGCCCCCCCACCCCGCCCTGGGATTGCTGGGCACCGCCAATACCGACTGGCAGGATGAAATTTACCAGAATGCCTTCGGCCACGACCACAACCTGAGCATTTCCGGCGGCATCGGGGTGGTGCCCTACCGCATATCGCTGGGTTATACGAATAAAAATGGCATCATCAAAACCGACCAGTTCAGCCGCTACTCCACGGCGATCAACCTCAACCCCGGCTTGCTGAAAAACACCCTGCAACTGAACGTGCACTTCAAAGGCATGCTCTCCGACAACCACTTCGCCGACCGCGGCGCTATCTGGACCTCCCTGAGCTTCGACCCCACCAAACCCGTGCGCGACACCAGCAGCCGGTACGGCGGATACACCACCTGGACGATCAGCAATGGCAACCCCAACGGCCTGGCGCCCCCAAACCCGGTAGCCCTGCTCGAACTGCGCGACGATAACTCTACCGTAAAACAATACATCACCAACGTTTCAGCCGACTACCGCCTGCCCTTTTTCCCGGACCTTCGGGCGAACCTGAATCTCGCCCATGATTATTCGCGCGGCGAAGGCACGGTGGTGGTGCCCAACTACGCTTCCTTCGCTTTCGATGCGATCAATGGCGGCGGGGTGAACAACATTTACGAGCAAACCAAGAAAAACTCCCTGCTGGAGTTTTACCTGAATTATAAAAAATCGCTCGGCCGTCACGACGTTGACCTCATGGGCGGCTACTCCTGGCAGCATTTCGAGGTAGATAATTATTATAAAAATTCCGACTCGGCCGGCACGCCCGCCGAAACCAACCAGGGCAGCGACCCGGCCGAGTATTTCCTGATCTCGGTGTATGGCCGCCTGAACTATACGTTCAACGACCGCTACCTGCTCACGCTTTCGCTGCGCCGCGACGGCACCTCGCGTTTTGCGCCCGATTACCGCTGGGGTCTGTTCCCGGCAGCCGCGCTGGCCGTGAAAATTTTCGAGAACGATCGCACATACCTGAACAACCTCAAACTCCGCACCAGCTGGGGTATTACCGGCCAGCAGGATATCGGCGACTACTACGCTTACCTGGCCCGGTATCAGATCGGACAGGCCGGCGCGCAATATCAGTTTGGCGATCAGTTTGTCACCACCATCCGGCCGAACGGTTACGTGGCTAATATCAAGTGGGAAGAAACCACATCCTGGAATGTTGGCCTCGACTTCAGTATCGTCAAAAACCGGCTGAGCGGTTCGCTCGACGTCTACCAGCGCAATACCAAAGACCTGTTGAACTTTATCCCTTTCCCGGCGTTGTCGAACCTGACCAATTTTGCCACCACCAATATTGGTACCATGGAAACGAAAGGGGTGGAACTCAGCCTGAACGTGACGGCCGTGCAAACCAAAAAAGTGCAATGGGATATCAGCACCAACCTGGCTTACAACACTTCCAAGATCACCAAACTCACCACCAGCCAGGATCCCTCCTACCAGGGCGTGGCCACCGGCGGCATTGCCGGCGGGGTGGGCAGTACCATCCAGATACACAGCGTGGGTTATTTTCCCAGCTCGTTTTACGTGTTTGAACAATTATACGATGAAAACGGCCAGCTGCTCGAAGGCCAGTTTGTCGACCGGAACGGCGACGGCATCGTAAACAACAACGATAAATACCGTTTCGAAAACCCGGCGCCGTTGTACACCATTGGACTCACCAGCAGCCTGAACATCGGCAACCTCGATTTCTCATTCGCCGGCCGGGCCAACCTGGGCAATTACGTGTACAACAACGTACAAACCGACATGGGCTACCTGAACCGCCTGTACGGCACCACGCGGTACCTGTCCAACGTAAACCAGTCGGCCGTCGATCTGAACGTGGTGGATCAGGCCAAACTGACCTTCAGCGACCACTTCGTCACCAAGGGTTCGTTTTTCCGGCTTGACCACGTTACCCTCGGCTACAATTTCAACAAACTGATCGGCAGGAGCCTCCGGCTGTATACCACGGTGCAAAATCCCCTGGTGATCACCGGCTACGAAGGACTTGATCCCGAACTTGGAAACGGCATAGACAACAACGTCTACCCCCGCCCGCGCACCTTCGTTTTCGGACTGAACGTCAGTTTTTAACCATTCAAACATTATAACACATGATACATAAAATCAAAATATTCGCTGTATTTGCCCTGGTCTTCAGCGCCTCCGGCTGCTTTAAAGACCTCGACACCGTACCCATCGACCCCGATGTGGTCACAGCGGCCACGGTGTACAAAGACGCCAGCTCTTACCGGGGCGTTCTGGCTAAATTATATGGCGGGCTCGCGCTTTCGGGTTCGGAAGGCGCCGCCGGCCTGCCGGATATTTCCGGTATCGATATCGGATTCGGCCAATACCTGCGCGGCTACTGGTACCATCAGGAGCTGCCGACCGATGAAGCGGTCATCGGCTGGAACGACCAGACCATCAAGGATTTTCACGCACAATCCTGGACGGAAGGCGACGGATTTATCTATGCCTTTTACAGCCGGATCTTTTACCAGATCTCCCTGGCCAACGAATTCCTCCGCGAAACGACCGACGCCAAGCTGGACAGCCGGGGCGCGGATGCCAACCTCAAGGCGGAAGTGCGCAGATACCGGGCCGAAGCGCGGTTCCTGCGGGCGCTGAGTTATTGGCATGCCCTCGATGTATTCCGGAATGTGCCTTTTGCAACGGAGGAAGATGTGATCGGCGCTTCTTTGCCCAAACAAACCAACGCTGCCGATCTGTTTGCGTACATCGAAAAGGAATTAAAAGAAATCAATGCCGATCTTGCCGCGCCGCGCGCCAACGAATACGGCCGCGCCGACCAGGCTGCCGCCTGGATGGTGCTGGCCAAATTGTACCTCAACGCGGAAGTATACATCGGGCAGGCCAAATACAACGAATGCCTGCAGTATTGCGAACAAATTATCAACGCCGGCTATCAGCTGGAGCCTGTTTATCAAAACCTGTTCCTGGCCGACAACCACACTTCCGGCGAAATCATTTTTCCCATAGCCTTCGACGGTATCAATACGCGCACCTGGGGCGGCACCACCTTTATTATCCGGGCCGGCATTGGCGGCACCATGGATCCCGTGGCATCGGGCGTGGTGAGCGGTTGGGGCGGTACGCGCGTGACCCGCCAGCTGGTCGAAAAATTCCCCTCCGACCTGACGGGTATTAAAGTGGATTTCAATCCGGGCAAAACGGCCAACTATCCGAAAGTGTACGTGCCCGGTTCGCACCAGGGATGGGACGCCACGCAAACGGCCAACTCCCTCGCTTCGCCCCTGTCCAATAAAATTTACGAGGGGTACAAATATTTCCCGGCTAACACGGAAATTCTGTTCACGCAGATTTCCTCCAACTCCGCACCCAAATTCGGCGACAACGGCGCCGACGGCACGCTCGAAACCGGCGGCGCCACCATTAAAATCCCCGAAGAAGGTTTCTATTACATCAAAGTTGACCTGAACACGCCGCGCACCTACGTCATCGAAAAACAGCAGTGGAGCGTACTGGGCAGCGCAACCGGCGGCGCGGAAGTTGACTTTCAGTGGGATGCTAACGAAGGCATGCTCGCCGCCAGCCTGCCGCTGGAAACCGGCTCGATCCGCTTCCGGGCCAACAAAAACGACGCCATCAGCCTGGGCGATACCGGCGCCGACGCCATCCTCGAATGGGGCGGAGCCGACATAACGATCGATGAGGCAGGCGGTTACCGGATACTGCTCGACATCGACAAGCCCGACTATACCTTCCGCCTGAGCCTGACCAGCTTCGACCGGCGCGGCCTTTTCCACACCGACGGCCAAAACCTCGACATCAACGACCTCACGCTGTTCACCGACGGCATTGCTTCCAACAAGTTCAAAAACGTCACTTCCACGGGGCAAGCCGGCAAAGACACCGACTTTCCGGATACCGACTTCCCGATGTTCCGCCTTGCCGATGCGTACCTGATGGCTGCCGAAGCCATCCTGCGCGGCGGCGGTGGCGGCAACAAAGCCAAAGCCGTACAATACGCCAACAAGGTGCGCGAACGCGCTTACACCGGCACTTCGGGCAATTATACCGAGAGCACCCTCACGCTCGACGAAATACTCAACGAGCGGGCCCGCGAACTGTACTGGGAATGCCACCGC
>JAKLJF010000393.1:5011-5287 GCA_023151335.1 Thermoanaerobaculia bacterium
CAACTACCTGTGGGCCTGGAAAGGCGGCGTCAAGGAAGGTAAAACGGTCGAAAGTTTCCGCAACATCTACCCCATTCCGGCCGCCGACCGGGGCGCGAACCCGAATTTGAGGCAGAATCCGGGGTATTGAGGAGGAGACTTGGATATTGGATATTCCTTGTTGGATATTCTGCAAGAAAGAACGTAGCAGAATATCCAATATCCAACAAGGAATGTCCAATATCCAAGTAATAAACTACAACTCCAACCCTACCATAAACTGCAACAGACCTTTGT
>JAKLJF010000394.1 GCA_023151335.1 Thermoanaerobaculia bacterium
CCGGGCTGGTCGGCGGGTTGGGTTTTGCGCCCTCGGCCAATATTGGCGACAACATCTCCATTTTCGAAGCGGTACATGGAACGGCGCCCGACATTGCCGGGAAAAATTTGGCCAATCCGACTGCTCTGCTCATGAGCGGCGCCATGATGCTCCGGCATTCAGGCTTGACTGAACACGCGGCGCTCATCGAAAATGCCCTGTTTTTTACCCTCGAAACAGGCGCCCGTACGGCCGATTTTGGCGACAAATCCAAACCGGCTCTCAGTACCACCGAATATGGAGCAGCCATAATTAAAAACCTGGGCCGTATCCCTGAAAAAAGCCCGGCCAGCGTTGCTGTTAAAAACCAGGTACTTTTTTCACCGCCTGCCAAGCCAGCTCAAAACAAGATCATGGAAAGCGTACCTCAACCCGCCGGAGAGATTGTTGGCGCCGACTTTTTTGTGGAAAGTAACGCGCAACCGCCGGCCATAGCGCAAAAAATTTTGTCGGTAATCGGAGCAAGCTACGAACTCTCCACGATCAGTAACAGGGGTACGCAGGTGTATCCCGTCGGGTCGGTTTTCACCGAATGTATTAATCAGTATCGTGTCAGAATTGAAAAAAGGACAGGGGCGCTCGATCATCAAAGCGAAGTTCTAAGCCTCGCGGAAAAAGTAGCCAGCCAGATGAAAATATGTTCTATCGAATGGTTGATGAAATATGAGGGCAAAAAAGCATACTCGCTTGCCCAGGGGCAGTGAGCAAGGCGCTTTTACCGGGAAAATGCGAATTCCCGCGTCCGCGCCGTCACGTACCATTTTTCCGCGGCTTCCTGGCCGTGCACGGCCCATACAAAATCGTGTAAGGCCATGGTCGGGCAAATATGCGTGGGAATACCGTACAGGCAATCGCCTGGCGTGAAACGCTCCGCCCCGTCGAAGGTGATCACGAGATGCTCCTCGCTGTGCGTCAGGTGCTCATAATCAGGAATGCCGAACAGGTGCACGCGGGGCGGCGGCATTTCCGAGGCGACGGCTTTGTGCCCCAGGTCGAGGCAAAGTTTGTTGGCGGCGGGTTTGCTGACGACACGTGAAAACAGCACGGCCGCGTGTTGAAACGGCAGGCCAGGGAATTTTATACCGTAGCCCCAGTCCCACAGTAACACGGTGCCCGGGCTCAAGGTGCGTTCCGGATGTTTGGCATGAATGGGGAAAGTGGGCGTGCCGCCGCATACGAGTTCGTCCGGGTGTAACCCCGCGGCGTCCAGGTTACGGATCAACTGGTTTACCGGCTCGAAACCGGCGTTACAGGCGGCTTCCCGCGCTTCGGGGTCGGAAATGCCCAGGTGCCCGTCGTACACGTGGAGCCCGCGCGGACGCAAGCAGTTTGAATTTGCCAAGCGGCGGTAAAGGACGGCCGCTTCCGGACCCGGCCGGATTCCGGTGCGCTCCATGCCGGCATTCAGGTCCAGGAAAACATCGAGCGAGCGCCCGGCCGCTTCCGCCTGCCGTTCCATTTCGTTTGCCTGGGCCATGTTGTCGACTATGGCGGCAAAGCGGATGGCCGGGTATTGACCCGTCAGTTCCAGCAACTGTCCGACCGCGGGCCCGTAGAGCGGATAAGCCATCAGAATATCGGTACCGCCGTTTTCCGCTACCATGACCGCTTCTGCCAGGGTTGCGCATTTGAAACGGGTAATACCGGCTTCCACCTGCATCCGGATCACCGGCGGCAACTTGTGCGTTTTTACGTGCGGGCGCAGCCGGCCGGGGCCACCGGCAATGGCAAGCATGCGTTGAATATTCGCCTGAATGCGGTCGGGATAAAGCAGGACGGCGGGAGAGGGAATGGCGGTCTCGTTGTTTATCTTGTACCAACTCATAAATGATGGTTATTAATTCTGACAGCATATTCGTCGGACGACAAATCCGTCCGACGAATAATAATTTTTCCATTTTTCAATCGGGGTACAACTCGAAAATTGCCTCCACTTCCGTGGCGATATTGCCCGGCAGGATCATACCCACCGCGCTGCGGGCGCCTTTGCCGTTTTCCTCGCCCAACAGTTCCACCCAGAGCTCGCTGAAGCCGTTGATGACCTGCGGCTGACTGGTAAATCCCGGTTCGCAGTTGACCATGCCGAGCGTTTTGACCAGGCGCTTGATCCGGTCGAGGCTGCCAATCTGGGCTTGTATGGTAGCCAGCATGGTGAGCCCCGTTTGCCGGGCGGCTGCTTTGCCTTCCTCTATACTCAGGTCTTTACCGACAACGCCGGTAATATTGGTACCGTCCGCCCGGCGTGGCGGCTGACCCGATACATACATCAGGTCGCGGACGATGACCACAGGGTGGTAAACGCCGCCGGGCGGCGGCGGGGCGGGCAATTCGATGCCCAATTGTTGAATACGCGATTCTATCATACGGTTTTTAATTTGCCCCGCAAGATAACGCTACGCTCCGATTTTATGGCATATATGACATAGGTCATAAACCCCCGCGGCGGTTCACCCCCACCTTTGCATCATCAACGAACAAAAAATTTGATTATGCAAACTATCTCTGTCCAATCCAAGTCCTTCACGCCATCTGCCCAACGCGTTGGGTGGTGGCAGCAATACCTTGCCTTTTGCGATCGCCAGGCTCGCCAGCCCATGCTTTGGTTCCTGTTGCCCCTCACTACCATCACCTGTATTTTTATGCCGGTATCGATCAGTCTGGTGTACTTCCTGGCTCCGGCTGATTTTTACCTGCTCTTTGTGGTACTGACGATGCTGTCATTTTTTGCCAATATCCTGTTCCATGTTGCCGGGGCGGGTACGCGGGTTACCATCACGGCGTATTTACTCACCATGGCGATAAATATCGCGGGCCCCATACTGGCCGCGTTCGTATGAGCAATATTTGGGAAAAATTACAAGAGGGGCTGTTCGGGATCACTCCGGGAACAGCCTCTTTTTTTATCTTGCGGCCTGGAGGCCGGGTTCATTCCTGCGCCTTGATGAAATAAGCAAAACCAGCCGCCTCATTTCCCGATGATACCTGAAAGTTTGATGACGCAATACGGCGCTTCCATTAAACGCCTCAAAAAAGGCCAGATGCTTTTTTTTGAAGGCGACGAACCGGTATATCACTACCAGGTAAAAAATGGTAGCGTGAAGATGTTCAACTACGGCGAAGACGACCAAGAGATACTCCAGGGGATTTTCGGCCCGGGACAAAGCTTTGGCGAGCCGGCCCTGCTGGCTCAGTTCCCCTATCCTGCCTGCGCACAAGCCCTGGAGGACTCGGAATTGTACCGCCTGCCGCGAAGGATTTTCGAACAATTGCTGGCAGAAAACGCACTGGTCAGCCTGAATTTACTGAAAATCCTCTCCAACCGTCTGCGATTCAAAACGATACTCTCCAAGGAAGTGAAAGGTTTCCCGGCTGCCCACCGCATCCTGGCCCTGATCGATTTTATGAAAAAAGAAAATAAAACCGAAGGGCCGTACGAGGTAAAAATCACCCGGCAAATGATAGCCGATCTGACCGGCCTCCGGGTGGAGACGGTGATCCGGACGATCCGGGAATTGAAAGACGCGGGTGAATTAGTGGCCAGCGGCCGGAAAATATACCGGAACAAATAGCCGCCTTACAGGTCGAGCAACAACGACACCGGGTCTTCGATCAGGTTTTTTACCTTCACGAGGAACGTCACCGAGGTGGCGCCGTCGATAATGCGGTGATCGTAGCTGAGGGCCAGGTACATCATCGGGCGGATCTTCACTTCGCCGTTCACGGCCACGGGGCGCTCCTTGATGGCGTGCATGCCGAGGATGGCGCTTTGCGGCTCGTTGATGATGGGCGTGCTCAGCAGGCTGCCGAAAATACCGCCGTTGGTGATGGTGAAGGTGCCGCCGGACATTTCCTCCAGCGACAGTTTGCCATCGCGGGCTTTGCCCGACAAATCTTTCAATTTCAGTTCGATTTCGTGGAAACCGAGGCTTTCCACGTTGCGGATGGGCGGCACCACCAGGCCGTTGGGCGTGCTGATGGCGATGCTGATATCGACATAGTCGTGGTAGATGATATCGTCGCCGTCGATGAAAGCATTCACTTCGGGCATTTCCAGCAGCACTTTGGCGCAGGCCCTGGCGAAGATGGACATGAAGCCCAGTTTGATGCCGTATTTTTTGACAAATGCATCCTGATACTTTTCCCGCAGCTCCATCACGCCGCTCATGTCCACCTCGTTGAAGGTGGTGAGCATGGCCGTGTTGTTTTTGGCGCTCACCAGGCGTTTGGCGATGGTGCGGCGCATGCG
The DNA here is from genome assembly GCA_023151335.1 of Thermoanaerobaculia bacterium. Lineage (GTDB taxonomy): Bacteria > Bacteroidota > Bacteroidia > Chitinophagales > Saprospiraceae > M3007. The sequence continues at coordinate 4,286 of JAKLJF010000394.1, forward strand.
GCTGAGCCGTTCGCGGTTCTCGTTCCGGGAAAACGGTACGGCAGGCGCCTGCGGCGCCGGCGTGGCGGCCGGGGCGGATGCCGGCGGCGGGGTAGCCGGGGCCTGGGTTTTATTTTCAACGGCCTTTTGGGCGTCTTCTTTCGTGATGCGGCCGTCTTTGCCCGTACCGCTCACGGCGCCGGGCTCGACGCCGCCTTCTGTCAGTATCTTGGCGGCAGCCGGTGAGGGATGGCCCGCGGCATAGCCGGGAGTAGCGGCAGCCGTTTCCACCACGGCAGGCGCTGCCGGAGCAGGTGTTGCGGGAGCAGCGGGTGCAGCAGCCGGGGTGGAAACAGCCGTTCCGGCAGATGCGCCGGCTGCATCGGTATCGATGGTGGCAAACAGGGCGCCTACGGCGAGGTCGTCGCCTTCTTTGGCCACCCAGGTGAGTTTGCCGGCAGAATCGGCGGACAGCTCCTGGTTGGCTTTTTCCGTTTCAATTTCACATAAAGGTTCGTCCATAGCCACCATGGCGCCATTGGGTTTCAGCCACTTGGAAAAGGTAACGCTGGTTATGGATTCTCCCAGGTTCGGGATTTTAAGTTCTACTACGGGCATGGCACGGGTAATTGGTTGAATCGTTGATTGGTTGATTCGTTGATTGGAAATTGGGGGCAAATGTAGCGGTTTGCTATACGTTTCATCACTGCGCCGGTGAAACTTTTGGGATAAACCCTCTAAACCCTCTAAACCCTCTAAACCCTCATAAACCCTCTAAACCCTCATAAACCCTACTGCTTCTTGTAATCAAACCGGAAAAACAACCCCTCACCGCCTTTTTTTCCCTCACTGCTCAGGTAAAGATTACCCTCGACGTCGAAGGCGATCCCCTCGGGTTGCGGCAGCAACTTTTTATCCAGCCGGGTAGCAAAGCGGATGGCTCCTGTGGTGTAGTCCAGCACCACGAGGCGTTTCAGGGCGGTAGAGATGATATATACATCGCCACTTACCGGATGGACGG
>JAKLJF010000395.1 GCA_023151335.1 Thermoanaerobaculia bacterium
CCAGATGCAAAAGGAAAAAGCCAATCTGGCCAAAGAAAGCGAGGACGAGGCATTCAAAAAACAAATGCGCGATATGGGCTACCTGGAAGAAGACACCACGGGAAGCCAATACGCCGGCGACGAAAACGCCGGGGCCGCGCAGCCGGGCGACGCCTCCGCTACCTCTGCCAGCGGAAGCACCGTCAACCCGCAGGGTATCGAAGACGAGGCGCCGGTATCCACCCCGGCCACCACGGCTAAAGAACCGGCCAAAACAACCTCGCCTTCCACAACCTCGGCCAAAGGTGTCGATACCGAACCGGAACCACGTGCGAGCGAAGCGGGCTCCAAACCCCGCTATTACGTTTCGGCCGGTTCATTTACCCAACTGGCCGCCGCGCGCCGTCAGATGGAAAATGTGATCAAAATGGGTTATGAGAATGCGGAAATCGGATACACCAACCGCGGAAAGTACGCGGTGGTAGTGGTGATGCGCACCAACAGCCTCAGCGAAGCGAACAAGGTGCTCGACCGGCTCGAATCAAAAGGGGTGGACGCGAACGTGGTGGACCGGAACCGGAAAAATTGAGCTGCCCTCAGCAAATCCTCGGCAGCTGCTCCCCGACCAGCATATTCACCACCCGTTTTCCGCCAATCGTGCTGTGCAGGATAACCTGCCGGGGATGTTCGGCCACCACCTCGCCCAATAGCGTGGCGTTATGGCCATTTTCATCCTTGCGCAAGACAGCCAGGGCTTCCTCCGCCACATCCGGCTCTACAAAAACCATAAACACACCTTCGTTGGCCACGTAAAGCGGATCGAGTCCCAGCAATTCGCAGGCGCCGGCCACTTCTTCGTTCACCGGCACGGCTTTTTGCCAGATTTCCATGCCGAGGGAGGCATCGCGGGCGATTTCGTTGAGCGCCGAGGCCACGCCGCCGCGGGTGGGGTCGGTGAGCAGGTGAATTTTTTCGCCGAAGCGGTCGAGCAGGCGGGCTACCGTGTGGTTGAGGTTGACCGTATCGCTGCGAATGGCCGTTTCAAACTCCAGTCCTTCCCGCACGCTCATGATGGCGATGCCGTGCGTGGCGATTTCGCCGCTGACGATGATCCTGTCGCCGGGTTTGATCCGCCGCCGGGAAATATTCGCTTTGGGGTGCAGCGGCGCCACGCCGGAGGTATTGATAAAAACCTTATCGCCCTTGCCGCGCTCTACCACCTTGGTATCGCCGGTGACGATGCGCACGCCGGCCCGCTCGGCGGCTATTTTGACCGATACGAGGATATCCCAAAACTCCTGCATGGTCAGTCCCTCCTCCAGGATAAAAGCCAGGGAAAGGTACCGGGGCATCCCGCCGCACATGGCCAGGTCGTTCACCGTGCCGTTCACCGCGAGCTCGCCGATATTGCCGCCCGGGAAAAATACGGGCGACACGACGTAACTGTCGGTGGAAAAGGCTACCCGGCCGTCGAGCGACAGTGTTGCGCCGTCGTGGTGTTCATCGAGCAGTTCATTCCGAAGTAAATCGAAAACGCCTGCCTGGAGCAGCTTGTTGGTCAGCAGGCCGCCGCTGCCATGCCCGAGGGTGATGACGTCGAAATCGAGTTGGGGAAGGGGGCAGGATAGATTCATATTTACGATTTACGATTATCCGGTTTGTGAAAAATGGTAATACGCCGCACACGCGCCTTCCGACGATACCATGGGGGCGCCGAGCGGCATTTGCGGGGTGCATTTTTTGCCGAATTGCGGGCATTCGTAGGGTTTTTTAATGCCCTTCAATACGAGGCCGGCGATACAATCCGGGTTTTCAGGGGCTTTTTCCAAAGGCACTTTAAATTTTTTATTGGCGTCCCAGGCCGCAAATTCCGGTTTCAGCTCGTAGCCGCTGCCGGGAATAGTGCCGATGCCCCGCCATTCGCGGTCGGCCACTTCGAATACGCTTTCGATCACTTTCCGGGCCTGTGGGTTACCTTCAGGTTTTACTACCCTCGAATACTGGTTTTCCAGCCGGTATTCGCCTTTTTCCAGTTGCCGGACAACCATGAGGATGCCCTGCAGCAGATCGACGGGTTCGAAGCCGGTGATAACGATCGGGGTCTTGTATTTTTCTACCAAAGGATAATACTCGGCGGTGCCCATGATGGTGCACACGTGTCCGGCTGCCAGAAATCCCTGTATACGGGCTTCCCCGTCATTGAGCACGGCCTCGATGGCCGGCGGTACCAGGACGTGCGAGGTGAGGATGGAGTAGTTGCCGATACCCGATTGCCTGGCCTGCACCACCGACAGGGCGTTGGCGGGAGCTGTCGTTTCAAAACCGACGGCAAAAAACACCACTTCCCGCCCGGGGTTTTCGCGGGCGATATTAACCGCCTCGAGCGGGGAATACAGGATGCGTACGTCGGCGCCGTTGGCTTTGGCCTCCAGCAGGCTGCGCTGCGAACCCGGCACGCGCAGCATGTCGCCGAAAGAGCACAGGATGACGCCTTGTTGTTCGGCCAGCCACACAGCCTTGTCGATCAGATGCAGGGGTGTGACGCACACCGGACAGCCCGGACCATGTACCATGGTGATTTGCTTTGGCAGCAGGTTGAGTATTCCGTTTTTGACCAGGCTGTGCGTCTGGCCGCCGCACACTTCCATGATTGTCCAGGGCCGGGTGACGGTTTTATGCAGCTCGGACAGATATGCTTCTACCATTTGGGGATCGCGGAATTCGCTGATGAATTTCATACGCGCCGTGTTTAACTCAGTAAAGATACGCGCTTTTAAACCCAAAATAAAAAAGCCCCTTCCTCATCCGGAAGGGGCCACCTCAAAGACTGATTTTACTAAAAAAATCTTTCGTTGAGCTTGCTATTATGCGAATCTCTTTAGAAGGTTTCTGGTTAGAGGGTTGCTGGTTAGAAGGTTGCTGGTTACAGGGTTGGAACCAACCTTCTCACCCTCTAACCAGAAACCTTCAAACCTCTCAGTCAGAAGGAAAGAGCAGCCCGCCCTCTGCGGGCCGCCCCATCCTCCGTTCATGAGATTATTGCGACTGAACCATCTTACGCGTCGCTTTGCCGAAGGGGGTTTCAAGCGTGTAGTACATCACACCCGGCGCATCCAGTAAAGCGTGTTCGATCAGGATGGCGTTGTAGCCCTGGTTGAAGTCGGCCGTTTCGCTGAAGCGCGCGCGACCCATTTCGTCGTATACAGTCAGCGTCGCCTCGGCGGCCTGGGGCAGGTGGAAACCTACCTGGGTTTTGTGTATCCAGGGGTTGGGCGTATTCTGGTACAACTCGAAGCCCACGGTGCTGATCGTGAAGATGCCGTCTTGATTGAAACGGAAAGCAACGTCGAGTTTCGATATTTCGGTATTTGTCATTTCGTCATTGCCGTCATTGCCGTCATGGTGCTGGTACGCTTCGGCCTTGGTGATGCGGCTGGAGACGGTCAGCATTTTGTCGATCTGGCCGGCCGCACGGGCCCGGAAGGTGATCCGGAACTGCGCCTGTTCGATGTTTTCCGGCACTTCGAAGGAGGTGGTCAGCGCGTGGTCGCCGGCGAAGATGGCAAAGTGGTCCTCGCGCATACCTTCACCGGGCTCGATACCGATGATCTCCAGGTCGGGGAAGTTCATGGTAAACTGGTAAGCCAGTACTTTTTCAGCGGCGGTGAAGTCGACCGTAAAGATTTCCCCGGCTTTGATTTCGCGCCGGTTTACCGACGGCGCGACGTCGAAGAGGAGCGTGCCGGCGTTGCGTTCTTCAGAAGCCAGCAGGCCATTTGGAACGTTATTGGTGTTCACGTCGCCTATTTTGACTGCCACGAAGTCGTCGGACATCTGGTTGCTTTGCAGGTTGGAGACCGATTTGGTTTCCGGGAACGCTTCCTGGAAAGGATTAGCCGGATTCGGGAACTGATAGGCCTTGTCTACAAAGCGCCAGGAGGTGTTATTGGGCAGTTCGTTGTAGATGCCGAGGATCAGTTTGCGTAATTCCACGATGTCGAAAGTAGTGACGCCGCCGCTGTTATTCGCATCCGCCGCGATGATCTTGTACGGCGACGAGAAGGGTTGCAATCCGAGGATGTGCTTGTTGATCAATACCAGGTCGAAGGTGCTGACGCCGTTTATGGGATCATTATCTTTAAGCGGCGTAAGCGTATAGTTGCACTGGATCGGAATGGCGTTGTTGAACTGGTAATGGCCGTCGGTATCCGTCATGTCGAAGAGGCTGAGTGGCGCCTGACCGGTCGGCGCCAGGCATTGGATCTGAACGTTGGCTTCTTCCAGGCCGTCGCCCATTTCAGTTTGCAGCATGCCGGCCACCGTGGCGGCATTGGACTTGCAGGCGCCGATATTGTCCTGAACGTGCATGAAGGTGGTACAATAGTCGGCATTGCCCGCCATATCCATGCCCCAGAGTTCTACCAGCTGGAAGCCCAGTTCGGTGCAGTCGAAGGTGACCGAGGTTTGCGGCGTACCGTCAGGGTTGAAGGGGAAACCGTTGCCCGTGCCGGCTTTACGGATACCGAAGATGAGCATACCTTTCGGGGTGCAGTTATCATCGGCTTCTTCCAGGAAGAGTTGGTAGTTGGAAATCACCATGCCGGTAGGCATCATATTGGTACTCAGGCCATTGTAGCATTTAAGGGTAGGCGCTTTGCAGTCCTTCACCACAAAAGTGTACTCGCATACTTCCTCGTTGCCGCAGCCGTCCGACACGATCCATTTGATCTTGTGCGTGCCGTAGGGCAATTCGGGCAACACGTAGTTGTCGGGTTGCGCCTGTGTATTCCAGCGCAGGCAAGCCGTTTTGGAGAAACCTACCTCCGTTGTCTGGATGGCAAACTGGTACTTTTGATCCAGCGGTACGTTCCGGCTATCGAAGACGCGCACCAGGCCGCCGCCGTAGTTCGGATTGTTGCCATTGTTGAAGTTCACCGTACCGGCTGCGGGCGGGTTGAGGCTGTTCACCACTGTTTCCATGGAGCCGTTGCCGTCGAGGTCGAGGAAAAGCAGGTAGCGGATGTTGATATTGGCGCCCGAACAGGCATCGGATGCCGTGATGCACAGGTCGGTGGGCGCTTCGCACAGGTCGTGTATTTGCAGTTTGCTGTCGTACCAGTACGGCGCTTTCCACAGGCTGGCATCGTTGTACGTCTGGTCGCATACTTCCACGGGACTGGCCGGGCACTGGATCGTCGGTTTTTGGGTATCGGTTATCTTAATGATCTGCTTGTACTGGTAGCAGTTCACATTGGCCGACCAGTATTTGCTGTAGTTGGTCGTATTCTGATCGTCCGGGTT
>JAKLJF010000396.1:0-293 GCA_023151335.1 Thermoanaerobaculia bacterium
TAAACCCGTTAAACCCGCTCAACCCGTTAAACCCGTTAAACCCGTTAAACCTGTTAAACCCGTTAAACCCGTTAAACCTCCTTCCCAGGCAAATGCAGGGCACGAATAACGCCATGGACTATCCATAATTGGCCTGTTATGTAGGTAGCCATAATGGCGACCCGGGCGCCCGGAAAGGGATGGCCGAATTTATGCACGGCGATCAGGCAATCCGAAAACATGAACAATAGCGCGCCGGCGAGCAGTTGGGTAAATACCGGGCCTGTAAAATGGTGGCGGGCATTGACCACGGA
>JAKLJF010000396.1:303-5278 GCA_023151335.1 Thermoanaerobaculia bacterium
TGGCTGTTCCGTATACGGCTACCGGCAGTTTCATTCCGTCGGGGATATCCGGCCAAAGCCAGTTTAAAAAAACGGCCAGGAACACGGCAAACGGCGCGACAAGCAGGGGCTGTTTGCGCAGCAGGCCGTTCCGGAGGTTGGTTTCCCGGAAAAAACCGCCCATATAACAAAGGTGTGTACAGAGAAATGCGACCAGCCCCAACAGAAAAAAAAGTTGGCCGTACCGGCTTCCGGAAAACATCAGCAAAATATCGCCCAGCCAGGCAAAGAGGAGGCCTGCCCGGATGGTCTGGGACAAAAATCGCTGCCGGCCTTTTGCTTCCCGGTACAGCCACACAAAGAGCAGGGGCATGAGCAAGGGCTTGGTACACCATACCAGCCAATCCGTCGCAGAAACTTCGGCGCCGATCTCGGTCAGCGCTACCAGCAAATAAGCTGTGAGCCAGGATTTTGTTTGCATGACATGTGAGTTTCAGGTTGTTTTTTGATTTGAAGATTCCGAAGCAGGGCGTTCAAATCAACAAATCAACGGATCAACGAATACCTGTTTTAGCAATATTCAGCCAGTTTTTCAGGATTTGGAGTCCGTATTCCGTTAAAATGGATTCGGGGTGGAATTGTACGCCCAGTAAAGGCAGCGAGCGGTGCGTCAGGGCCATGATTTCGTCTTCATCCGTTTGGGCGATGGTTTCGAGAGGGGAGCCGGCCAGCGATTCCAGCACCAGCGAATGGTACCGCATGACGGAAAACGGCGATGGAACGCCTTCGAACAGGGTATGGCCGTTGTGCCGGACGGGCGTTGTTTTGCCGTGCACCGGAATCCGGGCCTTCACCAGCCGGGCGCCGAAAAATTCGCCCAGGGCCTGGTGCCCCAGGCAAATACCGAGCATTGGCATCCGCCGGTGCCAGGCTTCTATTAGTGGAAGCATTATGCCGGCATCTGCCGGTCGTTTGGGGCCGGGTGAAAACACCACGGCTTCGACATTCTGGCGCTCCAATTCCTGTAAGGATAATGCGTCATTGCGCACCACCACGCAATCGGCGCCCGCCTGCAGGAGGTAGTCGTAAAGATTATAGGTGAAAGAGTCGTAATTGTCGAGCAGGAGTATACGCACAATGTCAGGATGCGCCAAAAATAAAAAGTGTCCGGTACTTAATCGCCCGAAATGTATGGGATATCCCAAACAACCGGGCAACTAAATGCCGGACACCTGATTTATGGCGGCCTGCCAGCTGCCTACTCTTCATCCCCCTGCCGTACGCGGGCAGTGCCATCCACTTTCACCGTACTGCTGGCGTCCGTTTTGACGCGGGCGTCGTCGTCCACGTTCAGTTTGGCCCGCGAGCCATCGGATGCCGATATTTCGGCGCGGTTGGCGCGCCAGCCCGACGCTTCCAGTTCGGCGCCTTCGCTCAGGTTGGCGTTCAGATAGTCGCCTTTTCCGATCAGTTCGACGTTGCATTTGCCGTTCATCGTCAGGTTCAGGGTGCGGGAATCGAGGTATCCTTTGATACGCGAGTTGCCTTTGGCGGAAATGAAAGCCTCGCCTTCCTCGAAACCGCGGATCGTGACGGGGCCCGTATTTTCCGCAAAAAGCGAAGTAAAAACAGGCGTGCGGATCACGCAGCGCAGTTGGCCCGAAAGGGTTTTGCCGCGGGTAGTCAGCGTCAGGTTTTCGCTGGTGCGGATCGATTCCACGTCGTTGCGCTCGTTTTGGGGGCCGTCGAATTCGATGCTGAAATCGTCGTCTTCGATTATCTCCGTCGAGAAATTGCCTTCCAGGATGAATTTCTCATAATACCGCCCGCCTTGGTATTGCGGATCGCCGAACCGTGGGCAATCGCTGCAAACCAGGCCCCGTCCGGTCATCCGGTACACCTTTCCGGAGTAATTGTTGATATAATAGTCGTTGTCGGGGTCGGCGTAATCGGCGTCGTACACGCGGTGATTGATGCCTCTTCCAAAGACAATGGATTTCCCTTCCGGCACGCCGATGGTGATCTTGACCTCCTGTCCGCGCCATTTATTGCCTTCCCTGATCTCGTAGCCCCTGGGTACGCGCAGGGTTCTGCCGTCGAAGTCGAGGGTAAAGCCGGTTTGGGCGGCATTTTCTTCGGCCTCGGCGCCACTGACGCCCCGGGCGTGAACGGTTTGCGTACACTCGAAACGCCCCGACTCGCTGCGCCGGACGTTGATCCGGATCATCTCTTTCACTTTGAGACCCTTGCCGCCGATATAAAAACCGTCGTCCTCGGTAAACCAGTAGTCATATTCGCCCGGTTGACCCTTCTCGGCCCATTCCACCCGGAGGGTGTCGGTATTTATGCCGCCGAGGTCTACACTTCTGGAAACTGAACCGCCGTGGCCATAGCTTCGGGCGGCCCAGCTTCCAAGTAACAACAGCGAAATAAAGTTCAACACCCAAAATATACTCAGGCCCGACCCCAGCCAGGCCGGCGATTTAAAACGGAATATCGTTCGACCCAACCACAAAACCAAACCTACAACCGGGATGCCGATCAGGAAGAAAGCGTTAAAAAACGCGATGTATGTACCGCCGGTCGACAGCGGGCTAAAATAAGACACATAAGGCTGGGCGGTAAAAAAAGCCCAGATCCCGGCCACCCACGCTGTACCCAGCCCGAAAACCATCATTACGGCCACAAAAATGATGAAACCCAATACCAGTTTGCCAAAAACCGTCAGACAGCCCCCGGCAATATTGGCCGTGGTACGGCCGGCGGAACTGCCGGCGGCCTGCGAGCCGAATTCATTGACTTTTTTGGAAAGCCGCTCGAACCCCTGTTCGATCTCGCGGGCAATGTTTTCCACGTTGGCCGTTTCGCCGCGCATGGCCAATCGCTCGGCGGCAGTGCGGGCCGGCGGCACCAAAATCCACAACAGGAGGTAGGCCGGCACCCAGAATCCGAAAGAGATCAGGGCCAGCAGGATGAAGATCAGTCGCATCCAGATCGTCTCCTGCATGCCGAAATAAGCGGTCAGACCGGAACAAACGCCGCCGATAACGGCATCCTCCTCGTCGCGGAAAAGTTTTTTGCCGGGGCGGAAGGTTTTTTTGCCGGAGGCGCCGGGTTTTTCCACCGGCTCGCCGCCAAAATCTTCGGGTTTGCCCATTACCTGAACGGCGGCTTCCACATCGGGCAGCATCACGATGGTGCGGTTGCCCAGGCCATTGGTGATGAGCTCGCCCAGCCGCGATTCGATGTCGTGCATAATCTCGTCGCGTCCTTCGCTTTCGCTGAAGCGCCGGCGGATGCTGTCGAGGTACGCCGAAAGATATTCGTAAGCGTCGTCGTCTATAGTCAGGGCATATCCGCCAAGATTGATATTCAGTATCTTATTCATGTTTGAAGTAGGTTGAGAGAATAGGTTTCGGGTTTAGGGGTTACGGGTTGCGTTTGTAGTCCGGAATTCAGGATTAAGTGATATAGCCGGCGCCTGTTGCGTTCAGGCATCCGGGGGTAAAGGTTCGATATTGAGCGGGCGGGGCGCTTCCGGTTCTTCGCCGGGTTCGTTGATTTGCGCCTGAATACCTGTCATCGTCTGATCGACGGCGTGCACCAGTTCCTGCCAGCTGTCAGTCAGTTCTTTCAGAAATTTTCGCCCGTTTTCCGTGATCGTGAAATACTTGCGCGGCGGTCCTTTTACGCCTTCGCGCCAGATGTAATCCACCAGGCCGTCGTTTTTCAGGCGGATCAGCAGCGGGTACAGGGTGCCTTCCTTGACGAAGAGATTGGTGCCTTCCAGTTTGTCGATGATTTCCGGGGGGTATGTCTCCCGCCCGGCAATGACCGCCAGTACGCACATCTCCAGTATCCCTTTCCGCATTTGCGCCTTGGCATTTTCCAAATCCATGTTTTTGCTTTTTAGTTGTTGCCTCGATTCGGCAGCGCTTATCCTGCCGGTTATTTGCTGGCACAAACATACGGTCAAAACAAGTAGTATGCAATACAAAGAACTAAATTTTGCAAAATATTTTTTTAAGAAAGATGTTTTATTTTATTTAAAACGCTGATAATCAGTATTTTGTAAAAATATACTTTTTTTAAATTTTTTTTTCTTTTCAACAACAATTCTCGCTTTGCCTTTAATCAGGGCATTCCGCCGAGGCCCATAGCCCATCAGAAAAAATAACTCGTGTCGTCTTTGGCTAAACTTGCCTGACATTTAGAGTGAAATGGGTGCTCCGAGGCCTTAAGATGCTTACCGGTGACGGGGGCAAGGGCAAACGGAGTGCCCACCATCCGGAGATTGAACCCAAAACCGGCGCATGAGAATGCCCGAAAGGCGTTAACGGGATGATCCGGAAGAATAGAAGTGTTAAAAAATTTAACATTTTTAACATAATCTTAAGGAATTCTTAACGTTATAAGATTAATTCTTCACCTAAACAATGACACATCATGAATCCCTTGTTTAAAGTATCCGGTATTTTCGGCTGGATTGGATTGGCTATATTGCTTATAACCGGCGGATCTTGTACCAGCGTTTATTTTGAAAACCCCGTTCCACGGGATGCCGAAAGGCTGGAGGCGTTTCCCGAAGGCTGGGCCGGCGTATATTGGGAAGAGCCCGCGGAGGCGGAAGAACGCCCCTTTTACATGGAATGCCTCCGGCTCGAACTCGTGAGCGCTACCGAACTGCTGGTATCGCAGGAAACCAGAATAGCAGAAAAGGATATGCCCCGCCTGCGGGCGGAACTGGAACAGCGCAAAAAAGATGGCCGGCTGATCGATTACCAGCTCACCGGCCGTTTTCTGATAGCCACGGTACCCGTCGACGACAAGGATCGTCCCGGCGTGACCACCGAACAGCAGGTGGCACAATTATATAAGGAAGGAGATTGGTATATCGTGGGCGGATCGTCGGCGCCGGTCACGGCATTTGACCTGAAATCGGGCCTGATGACCAAATATGAAACCCGCGAGTTGCACCAGGCCGGGAACGCTTTCT
>JAKLJF010000397.1 GCA_023151335.1 Thermoanaerobaculia bacterium
TGGTAAATATTCGCGCATGAAGAACAGAATTGTTTGTTTTGAGCATTGGTCAGCCGACCTGCCAGACAAAAAAGAGGGGTAAACTGTTTTAATCACACTGAAAAAAAACAAGGCGCCGGCTGTTCGCGGAAAAATTGGTAATAATCCGGGACATTGCTAAGGCAAAAACCAACAAATATTTTACATTCGCTTGTTTCGGCAATTTTGAAATAAACTGAAAAACATTTTTTGCGCTATTTGGTTTCCAAAGCATTATATTTGCAAACCGTGCAGCACAAACAAAATGGAGCATTTCATCGAGCAAGTGTCCGACGAAAAATGCCCCTGCCGAACGAAAAACGAATCCCGGAAACGGCAACCGGTACCCGTATTGCTTAGCATTCTTATTGCCGTTTTACCCAAGTGTCCTTTTTGCGTTTTTGGCTATTCCGGCGTCATGGTGCTGTGTAGCGGAACGCGTATTTACGACCAAAGCCCTGTTTCCTATTGGTATCTGCCGGTCATTGTAGCCGGCGCCGTGGCGCTTAGCCTTTGGTGGAATTACCGCGGGCGGCGCACCTGGTGGGCGCTGGCGCTGGCAGTTGCCGGCGGCGCGCTGGTAACGCAGGCGACGCGCTTCGGCGCATCCGAAGCCCTGTATTATGCCGGCGCCGGAATGATCTTTCTCGGCGTTTTTGTCAACGGCAGTTTTATGCCGTTCTGGAGAAAAACGAAACAGTATCTGCATCTGTAATTTTTTAACCATACCGTGATTAATTATGATACCACAGGCTTTTGATTACGAATCTCCGGCAACGGTGGGCGAAGCCATAGCGCTCCTGCAGCGCTACGGCTCCGACGCCAAAATTCTGTCGGGCGGGCACAGCCTGATCCCCATGATGAAGCTGCGCCTGGCTACGCCGGAACGCATCATCGACATCAGCGGGATTAAAGGGTTGGATTACATCCGCGAAGAAGACGGCTTTCTCAAGATCGGCGCGCTGGCCAAAGAGTCCGCCCTCGAAGAGTCGGCTCTCATCGCCCGGAAGTATCCGCTTCTGCTCGATGCCGCCAAAATGATCGCCGACCCCTCCGTGCGCAACCGCGCCACTGTGGGCGGCAACCTCGCGCACGGCGATGCCGCCAACGACCACCCGGCCGTGATGCTGGCTTACCGGGCCGAAATCATCGCCACCGGCCCCAGGGGCCAACGCACTATCCCCATCGACGAATTCTTTCTCGGCTTCTTTATGACCGCCCTGGAACCCGACGAAATCCTCACTGAAATCCGCATTCCCATCCCGCCCGCCGGCAGCGGCGGCGCCTATAAAAAAATGGAACGTAAAGTAGGCGATTACGCCACTGCCGCCACGGCCGTTCAACTGACCGTCGATGGCAACGGCGTTTGTCGGCACATCGGTATCGGCCTCACCAACGTGAGCGCCGCGCCCATGCGCGCCCAGCGTTCGGAAGATGCCCTGCGTGACCAGAGACTGAGCGACGAACTGATCAAACAGGCCGCCGTGATGGCCGGGCAGGACTGCGACCCGAACCCCGACCTGCGGGGCTCCATTGAATACAAACGCTCGGTAGTGAAAACCCTGACCGAACGCGCTATCAAGACTGCCATCGAACGGGCCATGAACGCCTGATCCTTTCACGCATCAAAAATTTCTGCGAAATATGTCGACGAAAAAAATAACCGTCACCATCAACGGGGAAACCCGCAGCGCCGAAGTGGAGCCGCGCCTGCTGCTGGTGCATTTTATCCGGGAGAACCTCAGCCTGACCGGTACGCACATCGGCTGCGACACTTCCAACTGCGGCGCCTGCACCGTGCTGCTCGACGGCCGTTCGGTGAAATCCTGCACCGTGCTGGCCGTGCAGGCCGACGGCAAAAACATTGTCACCATCGAGGGCATGGCCCAGGGCGCCCAACTTCACCCCCTGCAGGAGGGCTTCAAAGAAGAACACGGCCTGCAATGTGGGTTCTGCACCCCAGGAATGATCATGCGCGCCGCCGACCTGCTCGCGCACAATCCCAATCCGACGGAAGAGGAGATCCGTTGGGGTATCTCCGGCAATCTGTGCCGCTGCACCGGCTATAACAACATCGTAAAAGCCATCCAGTACGCCGCGGAAAAAATCAGGGATACCGGCAGGGAAAGTATTCCATTTACTACCCATCATCCGACGGAAACCACCGCCTGACCCCTCTAAACCCCCTAAACCCTCTAAACCTCATAAACCCTCATAAACCCTCTAAACCACTTATTCACTTCACCTTTTTCAAAACGAATACGCATGTTTTGCAATACACCGAAAGAAATTAGCGGCATGGGCCACGGGATGAAACGCAAGGAGGATGCCCGTTTTATTCAGGGCAAAGGCCACTATGTGGACGACATCAAACTGCCCGGCATGCTCTACATGGATATTGTGCGCAGCCCGTATGCTTACGCTAAGATCAAAAAGATAGACGCCTCCAGGGCGCTCGCCATTCCCGGCGTGCTGGCCGTGATCACCGGCCGCGACCTGGAAAAATATAACCTCCACTGGATGCCCACCCTCATGTCGGATACCCAGATGGTGCTGCCTACCGACACGGTGATGTACTACTCCCAGGAAGTGTGCGCCATTATCGCCACCGAGCGCTATATCGCTGCCGATGGCGTGGCCGCCGTGGAAGTGGAATACGAGCCGATGAAACCTATCGTCGACCCGCATAAGTCAATGGACCCGAATGCGCCCATCCTGCGGCCCGACAAAGGCAAAACCGACAACCATATCTGGCACTGGGAAGTGGGCGACCGCAACGCCACCGACCGGGTGATGGCCAACGCCGACATCGTGGTTAAAGAACAAATTTATATCCCGCGCATTCACGTGGCATCCATTGAAACCTGCGGCTGCGTGGCCAGTTTCGATCCCGTAGAGGGCAAACTCACCATGTACATGACCACCCAGGCCCCGCACGCCATCCGTACCGTGGTGGCCCTGGTGGCCGGTCACGTGGGCCTGTCGGAGGAAAAGATCCGCGTGGTATCGCCCGACATCGGCGGCGGTTTCGGCGGCAAAGTACCGGTGTATCCCGGTTATGTCATCGCCATTGCTGCCTCGGTGCTCATTGGCAAACCCGTCAAGTGGATCGAAGACCGCATGGAGAACCTCCAGGCCGACTCTTTTGCCCGCGACTATCATATGAGCTGCGAACTGGCCGCCAATAAAGACGGCCGCATCCAGGCCCTGCGTATCAAAACCCTGGCCGACCACGGCTATACCGACGCCGCGGCCAACCCATCGAAATTCCCCGCCGGTATGTTCTCCATCGTCACCGGCTCCTACGACTACAATACGGCCTTCACTGAAATGGACGCCGTGTATACCAACAAGGCGCCGGGCGGCGTGGCCTATCGCTGCTCCTTCCGCGTGACCGAGGCTGTTCACGCCATCGAACGTATGGTGGACGTGCTGGCCATGAAGGTGGGCAAAGATCCCGCCCAGCTCCGCATGGAGAATTTTATCAAAAAAGACCAGTTCCCCTACAAATCCGCTCTCGGTTGGGAATACGACAGCGGCGACTATCACGCCGCCCTGAAAAAGGCCATGGACATCATCGGCTACGACGCCCTGCGCCGCGAACAGGCTGAAAAACGCCAGCGTGGCGAACTCATGGGTATCGGTATCTCGAGTTTCACCGAGATTGTGGGCGCAGGCCCAAGCCGCCACTTCGACATTCTGGGTATCAAAATGTTCGACAGCTGCGAGATCCGTGTGCACCCAACGGGCAAGGCCATCGCCCGCCTCGGTACCAAATCGCAGGGACAGGGGCACGAAACAACGTATGCACAGATCATTGCCCAGGAATTGGGCATACCGGCCGAACACATCCAGATTGAAGAAGGCGACACCGACACGGCGCCTTACGGCCTCGGCACCTACGCCAGCCGCAGTACGCCCACTGCCGGCGCCGCCGCCGCCATAGCCGCCCGCAAACTGCGCGACAAGGCCCGCAAAATCGCGGCCTACCTGCTCGAAGTCAGCGAGGAAGACCTGGAATGGGATGTGAACAAATTCTTTGTAAAAGGCGCGCCGGAAAAGGCCAAAACCATCCAGGAAATTGTGTTTGCATCCTACACCAACCACCCGCTCGGCATGGAAGCCGGATTCGAAGCGACGCACTACTACGATCCGCCGAACCTCACTTTCCCCTTCGGCTCCTACATCTGCGTAGTCGACATCGACAAGGAAACCGGCGAGATCAAGATCCGCCGTTTCGTGGCAGTGGACGACTGCGGCAATATCATCAATCCGATGATCGTGGAAGGCCAGATCCACGGCGGGCTCACCCAGGGTCTGGCGCCGGCTATGTTCGAAGAACTCATCTACGACGAAGACGGCAACATGCTCAACGGTTCGCTGATGGACTACCTGGTGCCCACCGCCGTCGAATCGCCGAAATGGGAAACAGACAAGACCATCACGCCTTGTCCGCACCATCCCATCGGCGCCAAAGGCGTGGGTGAATCGCCCACCGTGGGCGCTCCGCCGGCCATCGCCAACGCCATCGTCGACGCCTTGTCGCACCTCGGCGTCACGCATATCGATATTCCGATCACGCCGCAAAAGGTGTGGAATATTTTGCGGGAAAAAGGGATGGTGGAAACGGTTTAACGGGTTAAGCGGGTTTAACGGGTTTAACGGGTTCAGTAACTCTTGGCCTTTTTATCCACAGATGCTAAGAGTTATTGAACCCGTTAAACCCGCTCAACCCGCTCAACCCGTTAAACCTCCAAAGTAAATATCAATGAACGTTCAAAAGATAAATAACATCCAGCCCATCATCGACGGCCTGGAGCGCCAGGGCTACCTGATCGGCAAAGACCTGGCTACCGTGGTATTTCTTCTACTGAAGATCCGCAAACCCGTGCTGATCGAAGGCCCGCCGGGCATCGGCAAGACCGAGCTACCCTGCGTTTCCTTTAAGGATGACCACGCCAGGCGCTCGTCAACCTTGCAGTAATTATCAAATTAATTACCGCGGATGTTACGTTTACGAAACTTAAAAAGTTTCGTAAACGTGCGTCCCAGTCCTGATCATGCGGACTTTACAGGTTTCAAAAACCTGGAAAGTCCAGAATAACATCGATGAATATTCAAAAGACAGACAATATCCAGCCCATCATCGACGGCCTGGAGCGCCAGGGCTACCTGATCGGCAAAGACCTGGCTACCGTGGTTTTTCTCCTGCTGAAGATCCGCAAACCCGTGCTGATCGAAGGCCCGCCGGGCA
>JAKLJF010000398.1 GCA_023151335.1 Thermoanaerobaculia bacterium
AAAGCGCCGGAATACAGGGCTTGGAAAGATACTATTAATTTGACTCCAGGAAGTAAGATGAAAATTGCATGGATGCCTGATAACCGTCCGGGCACGTGGATGTATCATTGTCATATACTGGAACACCATGCGGCAGGCATGATGGCTGAGTTTGAAGTAATGGATGGCAATCATCCCGATGCGGAAAGATCTCCCGTCAAGCACCATCATCATCATTGAACAATAAAATAACCGATAGAAATAAAGAAAAGCAAACAACCCGATTCGTTCGAAAAATTAAAACAAAAAAGACATAATGACGGCAACACTTATCGGAATATCAGCAGGATTGTTTACTATATTGATCGTCGCTTTGTTCAAACGGGTTGACAAGAACCTCTTCTACGGTTTGGTTTTAACTGGTATTGGCTTCCTCTATATTGGGTATTCCTGGACAGATATTGCCGATCTAATTCTGAATATCCTGCAGGCACTGTTCTTTCTGCTGCTTGCTTATTTCGGCGTTAAAAAGAATTCGATTTTTTTGATAGCGGGATATTTCATCCACGGGCTTTGGGACTTTATTTATAGTTATGTTGGAAACGCTGAGTTACTTCCACCGCACTACGATTTGTTTTGTTCGACTTATGATTTTATTATTGGCTTTTATCTTTTAGTGCTTAAATATCAAAAGAGCCGCAATGACCCAATGACGCTCAATGACCCAATGACCCAATGACCCAATGACGACTAATGACGATCAATGACCCTCCCCCACTCCACCTCAAAAATTTTAAACTCCCCGGCAAACGAAGACACCACTGCCTCGATGCGGCTCCGTTGGGTATCGGTGATAAAAATCTGGCCGAAGTCGCGGTGGAGCAACAGGCCGACGAGTTGGCGCACGCGTTGTTCGTCCAGTTTATCGAAAATATCGTCGAGGAGCAGCAGGGGGGCAATGTTTTTTTCGCGGCGGAGCGCTTCGTATTGGGCCAGGCGCATGGCCAGCAAAAAGGATTTGAGTTGTCCCTGGGAGGCGAATTTTTTCACCGGTTGGTCGTCGAGCGTCAGGAGCAGGTCGTCGCGGTGCGGCCCGGCCGAGGTGCGTTCGAGCAGGCGGTCTTTGTCGGTATTGTTTTCCAGTAAGGTTTTCATGCCGGCGCCGAGGCAGTCGGATTCAAAAACCACGTTTACCCGTTCGCGGCTGCCGGCTATTTCGGCGTATAATTCCTGAAAAAGCGGTACAAATCCGGTACAAAAAGCGCTTCGTTTTTCCATCAGCACACTGGCCGGCGCCGGCAGCTGGCGGTCGATGGCTTCGAGCAGGGTGGCATCGAAGCGGCGTTGTTCGGCAAAAGTCTTTAGCAGGGCATTGCGTTGTTTGATCAGGTTGTTGTAAATCAGCAAATTGCCCAGGTAATCCGGAAAAATCTGCGACAGGGTGGCGTCCAGAAACCGGCGCCGTTCTTCGCTGCCGTCCTGCACCAGGGCGATATCGTCAGGGGCGATCATGACCACCGGGTAAAGGCCGATATAATCGGTGAGTTTGGTAAATACGGCGCCGTTGCGCTCTATTTCCTTGCGCTGGCCGGGTATGAATTTAGCCACCACCTTGCTGCGTTCCCCGGCATGTTCAAACACGCCTTCCAGGCGGAAGAACTCCTGCCCGTGCAACACCAGGTTCTTGTCCGGCACACTCCGGTGGCTGCGCGTCAGGCACAGGTAATGAACAGCATCCAGCAGGTTGGTCTTGCCCATGCCGTTCAGACCCACGAAACAGTTCAATCGCGGCGACAGATCGAGCGACTGCTGCGTGTAGTTCTTAAAGTTGGCCAGTTTTAGCGACAGTAATTGCAAGGGCATCCAAATTTCGGAAGGCGAAGGTAAAAAGGATATTTTTGCCGCCGGTTTCAACCCGAACATACTTATGCACCGACTCATCATATTACTGCCGGCCCTGCTCGGGCTGCTCTCCTCCTGCAATCCGCCCGTTCGGCTTATCCCGGGTAACGTTCAAACCGGACTTGATTCCGTGGAATACGCCGGCGTGGTGGAAAATGCGCGCGACGTGGATCTGCGCCCGGCCAAACTACTGGCCAAAGTGAAAGTGGGCGACCTCGGCGTCAGCCTCGACTGCGCCTACCCCGATGTGCTGGAGCGGGGCCTCGACAAAGCCCGCTCCATCGGCGGCAACCTGCTGGTGCTGACCGAACACAAACGCAACGAAGTCAAATCGAACTGCCATACCATCAAAGGGGAAATTTACACCTACCCCAGCCTCGAAGGAATGGAAAGCCAGATCCGCTGGCACCCGAAACGCCGTTTGATGAACGGAGACCTGCGCGGCAAAACACCCAAAATATCCGCTAACCAACTGCCGCCCCTGGATTGCACGATCAGCTGCCGGGTGGGCGGCGACTATTTCAAGGAGGCCATCATCCGCACCGAAACCCTGTTCCACGCCGACAGCACCTGGCTGCCCGCCGACTCCGCCCGGATGGATTTTGCCCGCCGCCGCGCCCAGCTGCATTTCGACCTGGCCGAACTGCACGCCCGCCGACTCAAATCCGCCCTCGTCGACCTGGGGCCCGATCTGCCGGAACTGACCAGGCAATTCAGACCTATGACCGCCAAACAGCAGGCCGCCCTGCGGGAAGAAGCAGCCACTTTTGAAGCAGAACTCGCCGGCGGCCACCGGGGCACTGTACTGGAAGGCTGGGAACACAAAATCGAGGTAGAATTGGAGCGGCTGGAGCGGTTTTACGGGGATTTTACGGTGGATTTGCGAAAGAAGAAGCGGGGGTAATGCTACCGGTCCCGCAAAAAAAACACCGTCCGTTCCATATCCACACTCAATATCCGGTCCTCCGCCAGCCGCGGCACTACCTCCCGGTAGGCTTCAACAACGTTTTCAATACGCGGCGAAGAGCGCAGCGGCCGGCGAAATTCCAGTGCCTGTACGGCTACCATAAACTCGATGGCCAGCAAGCGCTCCAGGTTCAGTATCACGCGACGGGCCTTCGTGGCGGCGTTGGCGGCCATGCTCACGTGGTCTTCCTGTCCGTTGCAGCTGACGATGCTGTCGGCCGAGGCCGGCGCGCAGAGGGTTTTGTTCTGGTTGACAATGGCCGCGGCGGTGTATTGGGCGATCATCATGCCCGAGTGGAGGCCGGGATTGTCGGTGAGGAAGGGCGGCAGCCCGCGTTGGCCGCCGATCAGTTGGTAAATACGGCGTTCGGCGATGCTGCCCAGTTCGGCCAGGGCGAGGGCAAGGTAATCGAGCGGCAGGGCCAGCGGCTGTGCATGAAAATTGCCGCCCGACAGGATCAGGTCGTCGTCGGGGAACACATTCGGGTTATCGGTCACGCTGTTGATCTCCGTCAAGGTCATGGCAGCGATATGCGCCAGGGCGTCGCGGCTGGCGCCATGCACCTGCGGCGCACAGCGAAAAGCGTAAGGGTCCTGTACGTCTGTTTTTTCCGAAGCCACTATTTCGCTTTCATTTAACCAGTTGCGCAGCGAAGCGGCCACTGCCATCTGTCCGGCGTGCGGCCGGATACGGTGTATATGTTCGTCGAGCGGCGACAGGCGGCAATTGAAAGCGTCGAACGCGATGGCGGCGTTCAGGTCGGCCTGTGCGGCCAGGCGGCTGCTTTCCAGCAGGCACCAAACGGCGTAAGCCGCCGAAAACTGGGTGCCGTTGAGCAGGGCAAGCGCTTCTTTAGCCTGAAAGGTCAACGGCTCCCAGCCGCGCAACTGCAAGATCACGTCGGCGCGTTGCCGGCGGCCTTCGTGCCACACTTCTCCCATACCGGCCAACGGCAGGCTCAGGTGTGCCAGCGGCGCCAGGTCGCCCGACGCACCGAGAGAGCCCAGTTCAAATACCACCGGGAAAACACCCGCATTGTAAAAATCGATCAACCGTTCCACCACTTCCAGTCGCACCCCTGAAAATCCCTGGCTCAGGCTTTGGATTTTGAGCAACAACATCAAACGGACGATCTCCGCGGGTACGGTGTCGCCCATACCGGCTGCATGGGATACTACCAGATTGTGCTGTAGCTGTTCGATATCCTCATCCGAGATCCGGATGTTGCACAAGGAACCGAAACCGGTATTGATACCGTAGAAAAGGTCGTCTGAGTGTTGCAGTTTGTGCTCCAGGTAGCTCCGGCAGTGCTGGATGCGGCGTTTTGCCTCGTCGGACAGCGCGAGTGGAAGATTCTCCCGAACAATGGTATCGATGGTTTCCAGGGAAAGATGGTCAGGGCCGATGTGGTGCATGTTTTAAATGGTTGCCGGTAACGGATTGCGGGTTAAGGGGTGGCGGGACGCGGCTTAGCGGGTCAGGGGCCGCAAAGGTACGTTTTGGCGTTAAAATCATTTAATAAGGCGTTAAGCAGCGGTTAAATCGCTGAACCGGTGAGCGGTATTTGATATTTAAAAGGTAAGAGAATCAACAGGTTAGTTTTCATTTGGTAAAATTTTTTTACGTGGATATGCAACTGAACGGGGGTACCTTTCGTCAGAAGCCCGTCGTGAGCATGGAATTCCGCTACATTTGCGGATGAAAATTGCCGGATAAAACCTCGGCTGCCTGTCCAAGCGGGCGGCACATTATTAAACACACAACAAAATCTGAAACAATGATTAAGAAACTTGCTTCCACCGCGTTTTTTGCGCTGTTATTCACCACGCTTTCCCTGGCCCAACGCCTTGCATACGTCGATGTGACCGCCATACTGGAAAGCCTGCCCGATTACCAGAAAGCGCAGGAACAACTGGACAAAGTAGCCACCCAATGGCGTCAGGAAATTGCCCAGGAGCAGGACCAGATCAAAAGCATGTACAGCCAGTACCAGGCCGAACAGGTGATGCTGAGCGAGGAAATGAAACGCAAACGCGAAGAAGAGATCATGAACAAGGAAAAAGACGTGCGCGAAATGCAACGCCAGAAATTCGGCCCCGAAGGCGCCCTGTTCAAAAAACGCGAAGAACTGGTAAAACCCATTCAGGACAAGGTGTACGCCGCCATCCAGAAGTTTGCCGAAGACAAAGGTTTCGAATATATCTTCGACAAAGGCAGCGCCTCCGGCATGCTGTACGCCGATCCGAAATACGACAAAACGGAGGATGTGAAGAATATGCTGAAAAAGGGGTAGGAGGTTTATGAGGGTTTATGAGGGTTTAGAGGGTTTAGAGAGTTTAGAGGGTTTAGGAGAGGGTTTAGAGCCTCCCTAAACTCTCTAAACCCTCTAAACCCTCTAAACCCTCTAAACCCTCTAAA
>JAKLJF010000399.1 GCA_023151335.1 Thermoanaerobaculia bacterium
AGCCTGACGGCCATCACGCTGTCAAATAACGCGGTAGTATCGGTAATCTGCGCGTACAGATCGGGTTTTTCAATGGTTTTCGGCGCTTCCGCGGGTTGGGTACAATGCCAGATAATCAGCGAAAAAAGCAGCAAAAAAGCAGGGTATTTCATAGCGAAACCGTTTTATTCCTCGAGCCGCCAGGTTTTCAGCATGGCTGGAGATGGAATTACGTTTACGAAGCCTTGAAAGTTTCGTAAACGTTACGTACGCCGATGCAGAAAACCCGGCGGCGCGAGGTATAGCGTTTAGTTTCACAAATGAAAAAAAACTCGTCCAAATGTTGCGTCTTCCTGCTATTTTTTCTGCCCAAATATTGCTTTTACCCTGCCTTTTTGCACAAAGCGATACCATCCTGTTCGCCCCGCTTTCCGTGTACCCCTACCCTGCCCCATTCTCCGCCTATACGGCCCGTTTCGACCGGCTGCACCGGCCATACTTATATACCGCCAACAAAGAGTACGGCGTCATCGTTTTCAGTTATTCCAATCCCCTGGATTTGAAGCCGGTACGCACTATTACCGTACAACAATTCCAAAACCTGAAACCCACCGATCTGGTGCAGCAGGGCAATTACCTCTATGTTTCGCTCGGCGAATTTCAGGGTTTGTTTACCCAAAGCGCCGGGCTGGCCGTAATCGACATCAGCGATCCCGAAAACGCCGTTATAGTGGGCCAGTGGAGCGACCCCGCCTTCAACAAAGGCGCCGCCGCTGTGCGGGTGGGCGGCAGTTACGCTTACCTCGGCGCCATGGAAAAAGGCCTGATCGTGCTGGATGTTTCAAAAGCGGACGATCCGAAATATATTTCACACGCGGAACTGGACCTGAACTGGCCCGTGCCGCCGGGCCTGTTCTCCGTGCCGCACGCGCGCGGACTTGCACTGCGCGGCAACGAGGTCTGGGTGTGTTTTGATGCCGGCGGCCTGCGACTGGTCGACGTTTCCGATAAACAAAATCCCATGGAAACGGCCAAATACATGAACGTTGCCCTGGATGCCGTCGCACAACCGGCATACAACACAGCCACTATTGTTGGCAATTACCTGTACGCAACAGTCGATTACTGCGGACTCGATGTGGTAGACATTACTAAACCGGTGCAACCTGTATCCGCCGCCTGGCTAAACCCCTGGAATTGCACCAACACCAGTTGGGACGGCAGCCCGGGGCATACCAATCAGGTGGCCACCGCCCGCCACGACAGCCTGCTGTTTGTGACCGGCGGCGATACCGAGGTGATCGCCTATTCTATTTCAAATCCGGAACTGCCGCGGCAAAACGGGCAATTCGCACACCTGAAAGACAGTGTGGTCGTGTGGGGGCTCGACGTCAACGACAGCCTCGTGGTGCTGGCACAGGTGTGGAACCCCTTAAACACGCCATATATTGGCAAAAAAGGCGGTATTTCGCTGTTGCGCTGGAACGCCGGAACTACGACCGCCGGTCACGGGCCTGAACAAGCGGATTTCTCGCTTCGGATCTTCCCGAATCCGCTAACGGATGCGGTAAAAATCCGGTACGAATTACCTGTTGAGGCGCATGTGCGTTGGCAAATTACCGACATGCTGGGCAAAATGAACGAAAAAGGTAATCCGGGACTTCAACCGATAGGCGCCCATTCGCTCGATCTTCCCATAAAGGAAATACCTGCCGGGGTTTATTTTTTTACATTTTGGGCGGATGAAAGGGTTTTGGGCCGGCTAATCGTTAAAAATTAAAAGCAAACCAATGGTCCATGAATTTCAACACAAAGGCTATGCCCTCTTGTTCGGCTTTGTCGCCCTGGTGGTCACCTTCATTTTTTGGGGTATTATGCCTCCTTTTTTTTGGCTGAGCCCGGCAGTCATTTTTTTCTATTTAGGGATTCAATTCGGAAAAGGAAAAACGCCCGGCCGATGGATCGCATTGATCCTTTCTTTACTCCCGCTTTGGATAGTTGCCCTGGCATTGAGTTGGGGAAAGCCCGGTCCCTACGTGCACATATCTCTGGTGCTGATTTCACTCACTGCCGGGGCGGCTGGTGTGTGGTTGGCAGGCCGGTCGGCCGGCAGGGCCGAATTTGTATTGCATCACGTGGCCTTGCCCTTGGCTGCCGGGCTGCTTGGTATGCTGGGCGCGACCTTACTTATGTTCGTAGTATCGGCATCGGGTATTTGGCCCTGGAAAGAAATGCCGCCGTTTGCTTTGCTTTTACCAATAGTTATGGGAACCTGTGTCATATTCGCCAACCGGATACCGGGCCGGTTGTGGTGGCGCGATGTCCTTTTGATCTGGGCGGTACCCGTTCTGTTTTTTGTTATTTACAGGCCTTTTTTGATGGAACCGGAGCCCAAAGAGATAACCCGTTTTGAAACGAACAATTGGTGGATGGCAGGCGCTACGCTGGCAGGACTCCTGCTAACCTTGGGTTTATCCCGGATGACAAGGAATTGGCGTAAAAACTGAATGCTGATTCCGGATAATCCTGCATCAGGTGAACGGGGGTATTAAAAAAATCCCGGCATCTGGGCTTTTGCCCTGCACGCCGGCAATCCCGTAACGCCCAAAACCACGGAAGTGACCGTTTACCGCTCCGGCGCCAAAATTACCAGTGTAGCCACCGTAAAAGTGCCCGCCGGCGCTTCGGATGTCATTTTTGAAAACCTGTCGCCGCATTTCAACAGCAACAGTTTGCAGGTGACGATCAAAGGCGACGCCCGCCTCAACTCGGCGGTTTTCCAGTTAAAAGCCCCTGCGCCGGCGCCGGAAAACCCGCGCGCGCAGGTCATCCGCGATTCACTGACCCTGCTCGGCGACGTATTGGTGGAATATGACCAGGAAAACAAGGTACTGGACGATGAAGCCCAGATGTTGCAAAAAAACAGTACCCGTGTGGGCGCCACTGCGCCCGGCTCAACCGGTACCTTGACGGTGACTGAGCTCCGCGATCTGGCCGATTTCTACCGCCGGCGCATGCTGGAAATCCGCGAGCGGCAGCAAAAACTGACGATCCTGCAGCGCGGCCTTAAAACCGCGTACGAGCGCCTGCAAACCGAACTCAAACGCCGGCAACCCAACACCGGCAACCCCAACGGCGAGATCACCCTGAAAATCGACGCCGGCAGCGCCCAAACCCTCGAAATTGCCTGTACTTACCTGGTGAACAATGCCGGCTGGACGCCCCTGTACGACCTGCGTTCGGCCGGGCTGGACAAACCCCTGCAACTCACATACAAGGCCAATGTGCGCAACAGCACTGGTTTCGACTGGAAAAACGTGGCTTTACATCTTTCCTCCGCGCAGCCTTTGATCAACAACGACCGCCCTATACTGAATCCCGTGTACGTCGATTTCCGGCCGGTGGCCTACTACCGGGACCAAAAAGCGGCCCCTTCCGGCAATGTTTACCAGATGGAGCAGGTGGTAGTCGCGGCCGACCCCAATACCTATGAAGGACGTGTCGACATAGTTCCCGGAAAGCCGGATATTGCCGCCCCGGAAACGGCCGAATTCCTCTCTACTTTTGACCTGCCCACGCCACAAAACATCCTGGCCGACGGTAAAGACAACATCGTAACGCTGGAGGAAAAAGAAGTGCCGGCTGCCTACGAGTACCACGCCGTACCTAAAATAGATCCCGCCGTGTTCCTGCTGGCCAAAATTGCCGACTACGGCCAGTACAACCTCATGCCCGGCCAGGCCAACATTTTTTTTCAGGAAACGTACGTAGGCCAAACCTGGGTGAACCCGCAAACCATTGCCGACACCCTGTTGCTTTCCCTCGGCCGCGACGACCAGCTGACCATCAAACGCGCGCAACCCAAAGACTTTACCGAACGCCGGAAAATTTTCAGTTCCAAAATCAGGGAGACGTACCTGTTTGAGATTTCCATTAAAAACAATAAAGCCAAAGCGGTCACAGTGGAACTGATCGACCAGTTCCCCATCTCCCGGCAAAAAGACATCGCAGTGGAACTGGAAGACCGCGGCGGCGCCAAAGTCAGTCCTGAATTCGGCAAACTCGAATGGAGCGTGGAGGTACCGGCCGGGCAAACCAAAAAGGTTCGGTTCTCGTATTCGGTGGAATACCCGAAAGACAAAGGGATAGGTTATTTTAAAGGCTGATAAACAAGTGCCACTTTTCCCTGTTTAGGACTGTCTTACCTTTGTGATTGTATTCCGAGCTGTTTTCATGTCCAAAAAGAAAAAACACGACCCGAACGACGCCTTCGTCAATCCGATTGACAAAGATAAAGTGACCGATACGCCGGGGCTCCTGCCCTATGCGCACCATTCCGGCAGTGCCATCATCAAACCGGAGGACAAGGGCCGCATCCGCGGCAACGCCATGACGGCCATGTACGACCAGACCGACCGGCAAATGGAGCAACTGCGCCGGCAAATGGAAACCCTGGTCAGTCAGGCCAAGTCCTTACAACAGCGCATGAACGTTTCGGAATTGATCTACCAGGCCGAGATTCCGTTCCAGCCGGTGATCCACCACATTTACCACCTGTATCAGCGCAAAACCGACGGCTCGCACCTGCTGTCGATGGTGTCGCCGGAAGAATGGGGCCGCCGCAAGCCGTTCGATCACCTGGCCACGGTGCGGCTGCTGGGCGATCATACGTGGGAAGTATTGGAGGGGGGAGTTTGAAAGTGATGCGTGATGAGCGATGAGCGATGAGATGGTAACGTATAAACCTTTAATTTTGCCATTTGTCTTATGCGCAAACCGGTCCCGTATATTGCCGCTTTAAAAATCTGGCTCGCCGGTGTGTTGCTCGGGCCGCTGCTGCTGGGTCTGGGTATGATTATAAATGAATTGTACACCAGGGGAAGCAGTACCATTATTCCCGACGGCAGTGTCTTCATGTTGTATTTGCTTATGATCCTGTACGGTGGTTTTTTTTCCCTGCCCTCCGCCCTGGCGCTCTGGCTGGTCATCGCGCTTCAATACCGTTTTAACCAAAGTGAAAACGTCTTTTGGCCTACCATTCTTTCGGCAACCTTTCTGCTGACAACCGCGCCATTTTTCATTATATTGCGCGACCTGGATGATTTTGGATTTGTTGCAGCTTATCTGGGGGCCATCTGGCTGGGTGTTTTCTGGACTTTTTACCGCCTCAAAACCTTTCCTGAGCACGAACCCGACGAGCCTTTGGATGCGAACCTTTGAGCCTTTTTTTCACGTCAGCATCGCCGAATGTTCCTTCACCTGAAAAATT
>JAKLJF010000039.1 GCA_023151335.1 Thermoanaerobaculia bacterium
GGAGTGACGAACGCCGCGTAAAGCTCATCGGCGAGGCTTTCTTTACCGTACAGAAAGGCGTGGCGCCGTTTATCGTTGAAACGGCCGGGGGCTCCGTTTCGGTGTTGGGTACCAGTTTCACCGTGCGGTATCGCGGAGGCGCCTTCGACGTGGCCTGCTACGAAGGCGTCGTGCAGGCTGCCGTGCCCGGGGGCGCCAAACAAACCCTGCGCGCCACCCAGAAGGCGGCAGCCCGCAATGGCGTGTGGCAGCCGCTTGGCTCCATTACCGATTCCTGGCCCGGCTGGATGCAAGGCGAAAGCCGGTTCAATGAAACACCGCTGTATGAAGTGTTTGCCGAATTGCAGCGACAATACAATATCAAAATAGAAGCCACCGGTACCGAAGGCCGGCGATTTAGCGGCGCATTTGTATATGGCGACCTCCCGACAGCGCTGCGGATGATATGCGGCCCCCTGGGGCTGAGCTACCAGGTAGAAGGGAAAGTAGTACGGATATCGGGGCGATGATTCCTGCGTGGAAATCCTATGTTTGCTCCCATAATCTGAACAAGGCTGCACATTCTCCTTATCCTTTTATCCGTATGAAGCAAGTTTCTATCTTTTATCTTCTCCTGGCCGGTCATCTGGCATTT
The DNA here is from genome assembly GCA_023151335.1 of Thermoanaerobaculia bacterium. Classification (GTDB taxonomy): domain Bacteria; phylum Bacteroidota; class Bacteroidia; order Chitinophagales; family Saprospiraceae; genus M3007. The sequence continues at coordinate 635 of JAKLJF010000039.1, forward strand.
GCGCAACACGTCCCCTCCTTCGAAGAGGTCATTTCCCTGCGCAGCGCCGGCAACGCCGCCATTTCGCCTGACGGCAAAAACGTCGCTTTTACCGTGCAAACCGCCGACTGGAACGAAAACCGGTTCGATACGGAAATTTGGCTGTCCAAAGAAGGGAATCAACCTTTTCAACTGACATATACGCCAAAAAACAGCAGCACCAACCCGGCTTTTTCCCCCGATGGCCAATGGATCGCTTTCCTGGCCGACCGGGGCGATAAAAACCAGATTTTCGTACTGCGTCTGGATGGCGGTGAAGCCCGCCCCGTGACCAAAGAAGAAGAGGGTATTTCTTCCTTTGAATGGCATCCCTCGGGCGATAAATTTGTTTTTCTTAAACCTGAAAAAGAGGACAAAAACAAAAAGGAACGGGAAAAACGCTACGGCGCTTTTGAAACGGACGACAAAGAGTTCACCCTTTCGCATTTATGGGAAGTTGATTTCAAACAAGGCTTCCCCGACCCTTCGGAGCGGCCCTGCCACGAAACCACCGATTCGCTCAAAGCAAAAGCGGGCTGTATCGAATGGCCCAAAGCCCGGCGCCTGACGGATGGAAAATTTACCGTCGGTTCTTTCGCCGTTTCCCCGGATGGGAAAAAGGTAGCCTTTTCGCATCAACCTGACCCGCTCATCAACTCCTTCATGAAGTCGGATATTTCGGTACTCGACCTGTCTGATAAAAAAACCTCGGCCCTTGTGTCCAACCCGAGTGTGGATGCGTTGGAGGGCTGGTCGCCCGATTCCAAAGAAGTACTGTACACCAGTAATCTGGACGATACGACCGCCAATTTTTACCGCAATTCAAAATTATTTACCATTTCGGTAGAGACCAAAACCGCACGGCAACTGGCCAAAGACCTGGATGAAGATTTGGGCGGATTCAGCTGGACACCAGAGGGAATTTTCGGTTCGATCTGGGATTTCAGCGATCAGATTGCCGGCTGGAACGTGGCGCGAAGTGAAGTGATCAGCTGGAAAAGCAAAGACGGCGCCGTGATTGAAGGCGTGCTGCACAAACCTAAAAATTACGACCCTTCGAAAAAATATCCCCTGCTTGTCGTCATTCACGGGGGGCCTACCGGCATCGATGTGCCGACGCCGGTACCGGGGTATGTTTATCCGATACTGCAATGGCTGGAAAAGGGCAGCCTGGTGTTGCGTCCCAACTACCGGGGCTCGGCCGGTTACGGAGAAGCATTCCGCTCGCTCAATGTGGAAAACCTGGGCGTGGGCGATGCCTGGGATGTGTTGTCCGGAATTGACTATCTTGACTCTGAAGGTTTGATTGACAAAACAAAAATGGGTTGTATGGGCTGGAGCCAGGGGGGATACATTTCGGCTTTCCTTGCCACCAATTCCGATGTGTTCAAGGCGATTTCGGTGGGCGCAGGCATCAGCAACTGGATGACCTACTATGTCAATACGGATATTCACCCCTTTACCCGGCAATACCTGAAAGCTACGCCCTGGGATAACGAGGATATTTATAAAAAAACTTCGCCCATGACCAATATCAACCAGGCCAAAACGCCCACCCTGATCCAGCACGGCGAATTCGACCGCCGCGTACCGATCCCCAATGCTTACGAACTGCTCCAGGGCCTGCGCGACCGGAATGTACCCAGCGAGTTGATCGTGTACAAAGGATTCGGCCACGGTATCACCAAACCCAAAGAACGCCTCGCCGCTACCTGGCACAACTGGCAGTGGTTCAACAAATATATTTGGGGAGAAGCGGTGGAATTGCCGCTGGGACAGGAAAAAAAATAATAAAAACTAAGCCCTGAACAGGTAGGTACATGGCAAATAATTTCACAGGAGTTCTCCTGATGCTGGCGTTGAGTTATGTGGTCGGCAACGGCGCTATCGCCCAGCCCCTGCTCAGCGCCGATTTTCGCGACACGCCACTCGCCGAGGCCTTCCGAAGCCTGGAAAAATCTGGCGGTATCACCGTTTCCTACGACCCCGTCCTGGTGAAAAACTGGCGCGTAACAGCCACCTTTACCAACAAAAAACCGGCGGAAGCCTTCGCTATTTTGCTGCGCGAAACGAACCTGGGCGCCGAAGTGGTGCGCGAACGCCACGTACTCATCCTCGAACGCCCCGGACCGCCGGCGCCGCTCACGCTTTGCGCGCGCCTGCGCGACGCCGAAACCCGCGAAGCCCTGCCTTATGCCAGCATTTTTTCCGTGCGGACCAATAGCGGCGTCCAAAGCGACGAACAGGGGCGCTTTTCCCTCAAAACGACCGCCGACCTGGCCCCCTCCGATACGCTGGTGATACGGATGCTCGGATACCGCACCCTGCGCCTGCCGGCGCCGGTGGCGTCAGGAAGCGCCTGCCCCGACGTTTATCTGCGGCCCGCCAGCCGCGAACTGGTAGAGATCACGGTCACCGACCGGGCTATTGAAGCCTTTAACCTGCCGGCAGAAGGCGGCGCCCCGGAATTCCGCCCGGGCCGCGGCGGTCTTGTGCCCAGCCTCGGCGAGCCCGACCCCTTTCGCATGATCCAGTTCCTGCCCGGCGTAACCAACGAAGGCGACAAAGCCGACGAACTGCTGGTGCGCGGCGGCGGCCCCGACCAGAACCTCGTACTCTGGGAAGGTATACCCATCTACCACACGGGACACCTGTTCGGACTCATTTCAGCGCTGAACCCCTACGTCGTGGACCGGGTAAACGTGTGGAAAGGCAATTTCAGCGCCGACTACGGCGGCCGTGTGTCGAGCCTGATCGATATGCGCACGGAAACCGGCCCCCTGGAACGCGCCCGGTATTCGGCGGGCATCAACTTCGTGAACTCCTACTTTTCCGTCGAAACGCCCCTGTTCCGTAAAAAAGCGGGACTGCTGCTGGCCGGCCGGTACGCCTTTTCCGACCTGGTGCAAAACAAATCCTACCAGCAACTTTTCGGCTTCGCCACCCAAAACTCCCGTCTCCAGGGCGACCTGGAAACCCAACAGGGCGATTCCCTGCTTCGGCAAACCTATAAAATTACGCCTGCCTCGGCGTTCAGCGACGGCAACCTGAAGTTTTGGTGGCAGCCCAACCACCGCACCCTGCTCGACCTGAGCCTTTACGGCGGCTTCGACCTGCTGCGCTACCGCCGCGCACTGGACCTGCGCCGCTTCGGCTACTATTTTGCCGGCGGCGATACCGTCGAGATCGGGAACACAGGCCTTAGCCTGCGCCTGCGCCACGACTGGACCGACCGGTACACATCCGAATGGCGCTTCGCGGCAAGCAATTACCAAAGCACCTACCGTTTCAGCGGTACTTTTGATTCAACCGACATTGCCCAGTACCGGCAATACCAGGAAAACACCTTGAGCGAAGGCTCTTTCCGATTTGACAACCATTACCGGCTCTCCCGCTTTCTGCACCTGCAGTTCGGCTTCCAGGCAGTAAAAACGGCCAATTTGTTTTTGGATAAAAGAAATGCTTTCGTACAACCCGGCGACTCGGCTGAAATCCGTACCGACCTGCCTTCCAACCAATCGGCCTTTTACGGCATCTGGCGTTTGGGCGACAGCGCGCGCTGGTATCTCGAGGCAGGGCTCCGGCATACGACGTTTAATTATTCCACAAATTCGTATTGGGAACCCCGGTTATCTGCCCAATGGCAGCTGTGGCCCCATTTTCGCCTGAAGGCATCGGCCGGTACGTTTCACCAGTTCATGCGCCGGGTGTATGTGCCGAATAACCTCGGTTTGAACAACGAGGTATGGCTCACGGCAGATGAAAATTATCAACTGCCCGTGTTGCGCAGCCGTCAGGTTTCAGCGGGTTTTTCTTTTGACAAAAAAGGCTGGCTGCTCGACGTGGAGTTCTACGGGAAATCGATGGAACCGCTTTCCGGCGCCAATTTGCGTTTTAACGGCGTGTCGCAGGCTCAATGGAACCTTCGGGGAACCCAAACCGCGGGCGGCCTCGAAATCATGCTGCGCAAACGATGGGGCCCTTACACCCAATGGCTCAGCTTTACCGGCAGCCAAACCGACGTGCAGTTCGATTCGCTGAACAACGGCCTGGCTTTCCCCGCCGATTACGACCAGCGCCGGGCGTTTGGCTGGGCGCATCACCTGACCGTCAAACGCTGGTTATTCTCCCTCACCTGGAGCTACCGCACCGGCCGCCCCTATACCCCGCCCACAGGTGTTGCTTTGGACAGCACAAAAACTCCCGTTGTCGCCTATGGCCCGCGCAACAGCGCCCGCCTGCCCGATTATTCGCGGGTTGATTTCAGCGCCCAATACCAGTTTGGCGGCAAAAAGCGCCTGCAGGGCACCATCGGCTTGTCGGCGTTCAACCTGCTCAACCACGCCAATCTGCAGAGCCGGGAGTTTTTTGCTGAGCCCCGTTTCGACGATCAGGGCCAGCCCGACGGTTACGGCATCGGCACAGTAGAGCGCACCCTGCTGGGCCGAATGGTGAATTTGTTTTTGTTGCTGCGGTGGTAGACGGTTACCGTCTACCGGTAAACCCCTCCTCCCTGTTTGCGGGGATAGGCGGGTAGTTAGGTGTCTCGCTGTTTTCATCTATTCGCTTATTGCTCCAAAATCACGGTTTTCGGTGTAACGCGCCGGGAAAATCGGCCTGTATATTTGCCTTGTCGGAAATGAAGCGCTTCCACCGGCGCCTGTTGTCAAAGCAAAATCAGTCGGCAATGAAAATTCAATCGGTACTTCGTCCTGGCCTGCCCGGCATTTTGTTGCTGCTGCTTACTGCCGAACGTTGCGTGGAAATCACCGGAATCAGCGCCCGGGCTTATGCCAGTCCCGGTTGCCCTTCTCCGGTTAAAACCCGGCTGAAACGCCTGGAAAACGGCCAAAATGATTTTAACCCCGATTACTATTTATCCTACGACCGGATATGGAATCCGGAAGATATTCCGCTTGGCAGTCTTGCCTCATTTTTCACCCGGTGGAATTTTTTCGCAGGGGAAATAGGTATATTTGGGGCCGGTTCTTGTTCGCTGGCCCAGGTATATTTTACTCTTTTTCCCACCAAAATTTGAAAACGATGAAAACAATTTTCTGCATCGCAGCCCTTTTTACCGCCTTGTGGTTGCCCCTTGCAGCGCAGCCCTATTTTTATCTCGATCCGGCTTTCAACAATGACGGCTACGTCATCCCTTCCTATCCGGGAAATGACCGGGGCTACGACCTCGTCCTGCAACCCGACGGCAAAATCATAACGGTGGGATTCAAGGGTACCGATTGCCTGGTGGCGCGCTTCCTGCCGAACGGTTCGCCGGATGTTTCTTTCGGCAGCGGCGGGACAGCAACTTTTCAATTCGGAGCATTGAGCAGTATCCTGCGCGCCGTGGCGCTGCAAGCCGACGGCAAAATTGTGGTAGCAGGCGGCTTATATTCAAAAATCGGCGTGGCGCGCCTGCTGCCAAACGGCGCTTTGGACGCTACCTTCGGCACGGGCGGCAAAATTATCGCGGGCGCTAACACCGGCTACAATACGGCGGCGCTGGCCATAGCGCCCGGCGGGAAAATCGTTGTTGCCTCGCAAACCATCGTGTCTGGCGATTATATGACAACGGTCTTCCGTTTTTTGCCCAACGGCGCCCCGGATACAACTTTTTCAGGCGACGGGATGGCCGAGATCAACCTGTTGCCCGATCTCCCGAATTATTACGAAAATGCCCAGGCCGTGCTGATTGACCATACTTCCGGTAAGATCATCGTCGGCGGCGCGGCAAACGACAGCACACAAACCAGTTCCGCTTTATACCGGCTTCTCGACGACGGCACGCTCGACCCGGCTTTCGGCAACGCGGGACTTGTCAAAGCGACGGGGAACACCATTTTCGACCTGGTTCAACAACCCGACGGTAAAATCGTGGCCGCCGGTTATACGGGCGACAACCTACTGGACAATGACATCGTCGTATTGCGTTTTTTGCCCGGCGGCGCGCCCGATCCGGCCTTCGGCGCAAACGGGGTGGTGGTGACGGACTACGGCTTTGTGGAAGCGGAAGGAGTGGCTTTGCAGCCTGACGGAAAGATCGTGGTAGCCGGCTATTTGTGGAGCTGTTTCCTGTTGATCTGCGATTTCAAATTTATCGTCGGGCGCTATAACCCGGATGGAACCGTAGATAAAACGTTCACGCCCACGGGCTTTTTCACATCGGATATCGGCGATGACGAAGAGTTGCATAAGGTAGCCATTCAGCCCGACGGCGATATTGTGGCGGTGGGATATTACGAAAATGCAGATGACGAAGACGATTTGGTTTTGCTGCGCCTGACGGATTACCTGCCGCCCGCGGCTAATTTCGACGCCGACAAGTTGAGCGGTTGCCGGCCGCTGACGGTAAAATTCAAAGACGCCTCCACCGGCAACCCGGAGACCTGGCAGTGGTCGTTCCCTGGCGGCACCCCTTCCAGTTCCACTGAAAAAAATCCGACGGTGGTGTATCAGCAATCCGGCAAATACTCCGTCACCCTGAGCGTCGGCAATACGCTGGGCAGCAGTACCTACACCTCGACGGATTATATCGTCGTGACAACCGCGCCCACCGCGTCGTTTACTGCCGGCGCCAACGGCCTGGAGGTCGCTTTTACCAATCTTTCTTCCGGCGCTACTTCCGCCAAATGGAATTTCGGTGACGGCGCGACGAGTACCCTCATCAGCCCGACCCACGCCTATGCCGCCGCCGGCACGTACGATGTAACCCTTATTGCCACAAACTCCTGCGGTTCCGATACGGTGGCGCAGGAAGTGACGGTGAGCGATGTTGCTTCTGTCGGTATCACTTTTGTCAACCATGCCGCAACCGGCGCCAATGACGGCAGCTCCTGGGCCGACGCTTATGTCCGTTTGCAGGACGCCATAGACGCCGCGCCGCCGGGATACCAGATCTGGGTGGCAAAAGGCGTCTATACCCCTACGCGTAAATTCACCGGCGATACGACAGACCGGTATAAAACCTTCTATCTCAGTAAAAACGTGGGTATCTACGGCGGTTTCAACGCTACGGAGACCGAATTCTCGCAGCGCGACTTCCAGAACAACCCGACCATACTGAGCGGCGACCTCGACCGCAACGACCTCGACCCGGACGGGAATGGCATCGTCGAAAATGTAACCCAAATCAAAGGCAGCAACGCCTACCACGTATTGTGGATAGAAAATGTGGATAGCACCATGCGTCTCGACGGCTTTACCGTTACGGCGGGATACGCGGATGGCTCACTTTTTAATGATTCCGACAAGGGCGGCGGTATGTACCTGAATGGCAAAGGCTTGCAAGGGAAGACCGGTCCGTTTATCGGAAATTGCAGGTTTACCGGCAACTTCGCCGATGTTGCAGGCAGCGCTGTTTGCAATATAGCGCAATTCGACGGACACGCCAATCCTGTGTTTTCCAGCTGTACTTTTCAATATAATAATTGTCAAAGTGGAGCGGCAGTTGCCAATGAATCAAGAACGGGAACTGCTGTTGCCAATCCAGTCTTTATAAATTGCGTTTTTCTGAACAATTCGGGCGGGGCAGTAAAGAACACTCAATTACTAACTAACACCACGGCCAATATTTCATTCACCAATTGCCGCTTCGACGGCAACGTGGCCGGTTTCGGCGGCGTCGCCTACAATAGCAACGGCGATATCGAGTGGACGAACTGCTCTTTTTCCAATAACGAAGCTTCTTTCGGTGGCGCCGTTTATAGCAGCGGCGGGAATTTGACCTGGACAAACTGCTCATTTTCAAGGAACAATGCAGCCTTCGGCAGAGTTGTCCGTTGCAGCGCCGGCGACAGCCTGAGGCTGAACAACTGCATCATCTGGGGTAATACCGGCTCGGTGGGTGCGGATATTGACGACAATAACGGCGCTGCCTTCGTGCAACTCAGCCATACGCTCCTGGAAAGCAGCGCCTGTCCGCCCGGTTTCGTGTGTGGCGCCGGCATGATTTTCAACCAAAATCCGCTTTTTGCCGATGCTGCCAACGGCAACCTGCGCCTGAAAACCGGCTCACCGGCCATTGACAAGGGAGACAACGGCGCCATTCCGGCAGGCGTCGCTACCGACCTGGACGGCAACGTCCGGATTTTCAACGCCACCGGCCTGCCGCTGGCGATGGTGGATATGGGCCCGTACGAATTCGGCTCTTCGCCCACGGTCAGCACGGAGGCCCTTGCTTCCCCGGTTGGACGTGTACGCTTGTTTCCTAATCCCACCGCCGGCATTTTTACCATTGAAATGGAAGGAGCCGCTGCCGGCGATGTGGAACTGGCCTTGTTCGATCCGTCAGGTCGCCAGATACGACGTGAAACAGCCGCGTTCAGTTCCGGCGTGCTGAACCGGGTGTTCGACCTGAGCGACCTGCCGCCCGCGTTTTATATGCTGCGTATTCAGACTGGCGGGCAACGGCCATTATTCGCGAAGGTGCTTATTCAGCGCTAGATCTACCGGCATTTATTACCTTTGGCCGCGTTCAATCTTTTGTCTCTGCTGTCTGCAAAGCTTTAAAATCGCTTTCGCCTGATCTGATAATTACACGCCACTATGAAAATCGGTATAGTTTACCTGTCCGGCTGTCTGTTTATATCCATGTTATTCCTGTCCGGCTGCGCCTCCCGCGGTCCCGCTTTTCTCGGCAATACCGGCGGATACATGGTCAAACCGGTTTATAACGGTCAACAGGCCGGGGCATTTTATTTCAGCGGCCGCTACAACCAGGGATACGTGTATTACGAAGGGGAAAAGAACCGCTCTTTCGACCTCTCCGGCTATGCTTCCTTTATGTGGAAATATTTTTATCTCAGCAGCGGCCTGTACGGTTATGGCGGCAAATATCAGCTGGATACTGACTCTACTTCCCGCCTTTTCCTGAAGTCGGCGGGCTACGATGGTATCGGCGCCCGCGTTGATATCGGCGGGCGCGTGCCGCTGGAAGAGAACCTCGAGCTGCTTTTTGGTATTTCGCAGGAATTCTTTTCCCAGCGCGGCAAATTTGAAGATGAAACGCAAAGCGAAGCGGAAGAAATTTTTGGCGATGTATTCACATTCGGGCTTGACGGGTTCAGTTTTGCCTACAATATCGAGGCCAGGTTCCGGCCTTCGGAAAAAAACAGCCTTGGGCTGCGCTACACCTGGGACAGTGTGGTCGGCGATGAAGAAGGGGAAATTCCCTTTGGATATATGAAGCTGGATTATTCGCACCGTCTTTCCCTGCACGCTACCTTTGACCGCGTGACGGCCTTCGGGCAAATCGGCTTTACCGATACCGGCCAGCAGTTGTACGGTGTGGGTTTGTGTTACGCCTTTCCATTTTGGAGGAATAAATAAATTAACGGCAAAGATAAAAGTTCAGAAAATGCACACGCTACTTGGTTGCAACGGCACCACCGGCCCCGGCCTGGCCAGGGCCCTTCGTCGGCAAAACCTTACTGTACGCGGCGTAAGCCGCCGCCCGCATCCCGGCGATTGGGAACACCGGGTGGCCGATGTAACCAATCCGGCAGACGTACTGGCTGTTGTGGACGGTTCCGAGGTGGTCTACCTCCTGGTCGGGCTGCAATACGACCTGAAAGTATGGCGGCGCGACTGGCCCGTTATTATGGAAAATGTCATCAACGCCTGCCAGGCCGCGGGAGCCAGGCTGGTGTTTATGGACAACGTGTACGCCTACGGCCTGACGGAAGGCCCGATGACCGAAAAAACGCCCATGCGCCCCAATAGCGAAAAAGGCAAAGTGCGGGAAAAAATCGCCCGCATGCTGCTCGATGCCATGGACGGCGGCCTGCGCGCCTGTATAGCCCGTGCGGCCGATTTTTACGGCCCGCACTGCGAAAACAGCGCACTCAATTCCACCGTTTTCGAACGGTATGCCGCGGGCAAAAACGCCATCCTGATGGGCCGGGCCGATAAAGTGCATACCTATACCTATTCATCCGACATCGGCCCGGCATTGGCCATCCTCGGCACCGACACCCGCGCCGACGGGCAAATCTGGCACTTGCCCACCTCCGGGGAACGCTGGACCGGCGACCAGTGGGCGCGTGCCGCTGCCGCCGCTTTCGGCGTAGCGCCGAAATACCAGACCACGCCCACGTTTATGTTGCGCCTCCTCGGTTTATTTAATCCACTCATGCGCGAACTGGCGGAAATGAACTACCAGTTTACCCACGATTATGTTTTTTCTTCCGAAAAATTTGAAAACACGTTCGGGGTAAAACCGACGCCCATTGAAACAGGATTGGCGGAAACGGTAAAGTATTACCGGGAGAAGCGGAAGTAGCGTTGTCAGGGGAAGTTAGAGCATAAAAATTTGGGATGATTCCTGTTTCTTTGCCCGTTCATTCCACGCAGTCAAACTTTCCCTGCCATGAATTTACCGATCCGGTTTTGCGCTAAGATCTTATTCCTCTATTTGCTGCTCCCGGCCTCCAATGGCTTGCTGGCCCAACGCACCTTCCCGTCGAGCGCGCCCTCCGACGTGCGCGACGGCGCGTTTGCCTTTACCAACGCCACGATCTGGGTGGATTACAAAACGCGCATAGAAGGCGCCACCCTTGTCGTACGAAAAGGCAAAGTAGAGGCCTGCGGCCAAACCGTAACCGTGCCGAAAGATGCGGTTGTCGCGGACTGTTCCGGCAAAACGATTTACCCTTCCTTCCTCGATATTTACGCCACGGGCTATGGCCTGCCGGCGCCCAAAGCAGAGGGACAGGCTCCCGCCCAGCGCCCGCAGGAATATTCCAATAAAAAAGGCGCTTACGCCTGGAACGAAGCCCTCAAGCCCGAATTCCACGCCGGCGACGCTTTTTCAAACGACCCTAAGGCCGCCGACGAATGGCGGAAAATCGGCTTTGGCGCCCTCCTTACCCATCGCGCCGACGGTATCGCGCGCGGCACGGGCGTATTGGTGGCGCTTTCCGATGAAAGGGAACACGAGGCAGTACTGGCGCCCCGTGCTGCCAATTATTTGTCTTTCCGGAAAGGTACCAGCACCCAGGATTATCCCTCCTCGCTCATGGGCTGCATTGCCCTGATCCGCCAAACCTACCTCGATGCCGACTGGTATAAAACCGCCGGCTATAAGGAGGAAAAAAACAATTCCCTGGAAGCCTGGAACGCCGTTCAGGGGCTGCCGCAAATTTTCGAAGCATCCGATAAACTCGACGTGTTACGGATCAATAGTATCGGGGCGGAATTTGGCAAAAAATACCTGATCAAAACCAACGGCGACGAGTATCAGCGCATCGCCGAAATAAAAGCCGGCGGAGCCGCGCTTATCGTGCCGCTCAATTTCCCGGAAGCATCCGACGTCAACGACCCGTACGACGCCGTGAATATTTCACTCAAAGACCTCAAACACTGGGAAATGGCGCCCGCCAACCCGGCCCGGCTGGCCGCTGCCGGCATCCCGTTCGCCTTCACGGCCAGCGACCTGCGCGACAAAAAAAGTTTTTTGGAAAACCTGCGCAAAGCCGTTGAATACGGGCTTTCGGAAGAAAATGCCCTCAAGGCCCTTACCGAACAACCTGCCCGGCTGATCAACGCTTACGATCAGCTGGGAAGTTTGGAACCGGGCAAAACGGCCAATTTCCTGGTCACTACCGGCAATATTTTTAAAGCGGAAACAAAAATCCGGGAACACTGGGTTCGCGGTAAAAAGTTTGAAGTGGAGCCGGACAAGTATGACGGAAAAAACCTGACCGGCGTATATCAGCTCAGCGTCGGCGCCGACCGCTACACCCTTACCGTCAAAGGCAAACCCGAAAGCCCCGAGGCCGGACTGATGCGCGCCGACAGTTCCAAACTGAAAGCCAGCCTCTCTTATGGCAACGGCCTGGTGGCGCTTAACTTCCAGCCCGATTCCACGGTCAAAGCATTCGTTTCGCTTACCGGCGAAGTCAAAACCCGGAGTTGGGCCGGCCGCGGCACGCTGCCCGACGGCAGCTGGACCGACTGGAAAGCCGAACGCACGGGCGATGCGCCACCTGACCGGCCCCGGCGTCCGGAAAAAGAAGCGACGCCTCCCGAAACCGGCGATCTGATCTACCCGTTCGTTGCTTTCGGTTGGAAAGAACAACCCAAACAAGGCGCCTGGCTTGTCAGAAACGCCACCGTTTGGACCAGCGAACAGGAGGGCGTACTGCAAAATACCGACGTTTATTTCGCCGATGGCAAAATACAGCGCATCGGCCGCAACCTGCCTGTTCCCGCCGGCGCCACGGTGATCGACGGTACCGGCAAATACCTGACCGCGGGCATCATCGACGAACATTCGCATATCGCTGCCACCAGGGGTGTCAACGAGGGCGGCCAGGAATCCTCCGCCGAAGTGCGCATTGCCGATGTGCTGAATTCGGAAGACATCGACATCTACCGCCAGCTGGCGGGCGGCGTCACCAGCAGCCATATCCTGCACGGATCGGCCAATCCCATCGGCGGGCAGACGCAACTGATCAAACTCCGCTGGGGCGTCGCGCCGGAAGGTCTGAAGTTCCGCGACTGGCCCGGGTTTATCAAATTCGCGTTGGGTGAAAACGTAAAATCCAGCAACGGCGGCGATAACAGCCGGGCCAGTTACCCGCAAACGCGCATGGGCGTGGAACAGGTATTCACCGATTATTTCACCCGCGCCCAGGAATACGGTCGCCTGAAAAAATCGGGCAAACCCTACCGGAAAGACCTGGAAATGGAAGCCCTGCTGGAAATACTGGAAAGCCGGCGTTTTATCACCTGCCATTCTTATGTGCAAAGCGAGATCACCATGATGATGCGCGTGGCGGAAAAATTCGGCTTCCGGCTCAACACCTTCACCCACATCTTGGAAGGATACAAAGTGGCCGATAAAATGCGCAAACACGGCGCGGGCGGCAGTTCCTTCAGCGACTGGTGGGCCTACAAGTACGAGGTGTTCCACGCCATTCCGTACAACGCCGCCATCATGCAAAAACAGGGCGTCACCGTGGCAATCAACTCCGACGATGCCGAGATGGCCCGCCGCCTCAACCAGGAAGCCGCCAAAACCGTGCTTTACGGCGGCGCAAAAGAAGAAGAAGCCTGGAAAATGGTGACCATCAACCCGGCCAAACTGCTGCACGTGGACGATCGCGTGGGCAGCATAAAAGCCGGGAAGGACGCCGATCTTGTACTGTGGAACAACAATCCCCTGTCCGTTTATGCCCGCCCGGAAAAAACCTGGGTGGATGGTATCGATTATTTCGACCTCGAAAAAGATGCCGGCATGCAGGATGGGGTGCAAAAAGAACGCGCCCGCCTGGTGGCTAAAATGCAGGCGGCAAAAAAACCGGGCGAAGGCGGCGAACGGCCTGCACGGCGCACGCGGGAGCATTACCACTGCGACAGCATGGAGGACGAAGGAAATTAAACGCCGCGGGAATTATTCGCCCCGTTCCGGCGTTACCTTTGCCCGAATCGATCATGCAAACAGGAACAGTAATCAAATCAACCGGCAGTTGGTACAACGTGCGCCCCGACGACAACGGAGCGGTGCTGCAATGCCGTATCGTGGGCAAATTCCGCCTCGAAAATATACCGCTTACCAACCCCGTGGCCGTGGGCGACCGGGTGGAGATTGAACCCGACCAGCCGGGACAGGGTTTGATCAAAAAAATCCTGCCCCGGCGCAATTACGTGGTGCGCCAGTCGCCCCGCCGTAAACACGACCTGCACCTGCTGGCCGCCAACATCGACCAGGCCGTGCTGATCGTCACCGTGGTGCATCCCAACCTCAAGCCGGGTTTTATCGACCGTTTCCTGCTGATGACCGAGCCGCATGAAATTCCTTTCACCCTTGTGTTCAACAAAGGCGACCTGTACAGCGATGAGGATGTGGCCGTGTTTTTTGCCATGAAGGAAATTTATGAAAAGATCGGCTACCGGGTGCTGGCCACTTCCGTGAAGGAACGAAAAGGCCTGGATGCATTCCGCGATACGTTAAAAGATAAAACCACCCTGCTCAGCGGACAATCGGGCGTGGGTAAAAGCAGCCTCATCAACGCCATCCAGCCCCAATTGGAACTGCGCACCGGGGAGATCAGCGACTATTCCGGCAAAGGCCAGCACACCACCACTTTCGCCGAAATGTTCGAACTGGATTTCGGCGGCTTCATTATCGACACGCCGGGTATCAAAATGTTGTCGTTCAACGACAAGGACCCGCAAAACGTAGCGCACAGTTTTCGCGAGTTTTTTGCCCTGTCCGATCAATGTAAATTCGGCGCTTCCTGCCTGCACCGCAATGAGCCGGGCTGCGCCGTGCGCAAGGCCGTAGAAAACGGCGAAGTCAGCGAACTCCGCTATTCCAACTACCTGGGCATCCTGGAAGAGGTGGAGGATCAGAATTATTGGGAGCGGTGGAAAGACATTTAATTTACGATTTACGATTTACGATTTGAAGGCTGGTGCAAACACATCTGGGAAAATACTGTTTTAACCTTTCAAATGACCCCTTGTCATACCGACGCTCCGGTTAAAATAACTCAAAACTCAAAACTGTTGAAAGTCGCCGTCATACGCAAAGCCCATTTCAATGCCGCCCACCGGCTGCACAACCCGGCATGGAACACCGAAAAAAACCAGGCGGTATTCGGCCTGTGCAACAACCCGAACTGGCACGGACACAACTATGAACTGGAGGTTAAAGTGACCGGTGAGATTGATCCTGAAACCGGAATGGTAGTAGACCTGGGCTGGCTGGCCGATCTGATCCGGGAGCAGATTGAACGCCGTTTCGACCACAAAAACCTCAATCTCGATACCGTGGAATTCCGCGATCTGAACCCCACGGCCGAAAATATTTGCGTGGTGATCTGGAATATTTTGAGCGCGCATTTGCCGGAAAAGTATGATCTGCACGTCCGGCTTTACGAAACGCCGCGCAATTTTGTAGAATACCCCGTATAAGTTTCCTGCCCTGATTATTGGCTAACAGCCGACAAGATTTGCCAAAAAATGCCCTTTGACACGTGGTATTTCTACTTTTGAGCATTCGTTTACCGCTATATTGCTCAACATGAAAAGCCTCCGTGTTCTTGCCGCGCTCCTCCTTTTTGCATTTGCGGCCCCTCTTTCCATTGCCCAAAATTTTCAAAAAGCCCAACTGGAAGAATCCAGTTTCTTTAAGATCCGGCAGCAACTGAACGATTACTGGAGTACCCATACGCCGGAAAAAGGTGTTGGCCACACCGTATATCGTCGCTGGGAATGGTACCGGGAAAGCCGGGTAATGCCCGACGGCAGCTTTCCGCCGGCCAACATTAATGCCCTGGAATGGGCAAAATACCGCACCCAGCATCCACAAACAGACAACCTGTCGGCGGCTAACTGGACCAGCCTGGGCCCCAACGCTTCCTTTTCCGGCTACAACGGTATCGGGCGCATCAATTGTATCGCTGTCGATCCCGTCAACCCCAACACCCTGTGGGTGGGCACACCCGCCGGCGGGCTTTGGAAATCGACCAATGGCGGCGCTTCCTGGAGCACCAATACGGATAATTTCACCGTTCTGGGCGTCACGGCCGTGATTATCGATCCCATCGATCCCAACATCATGTACATGGGTACCGGCGACGGCTTCAGCAGCGACACCCGCTCCATCGGCGTGCTGAAATCCACCGACGGCGGCGTTACCTGGAACACAACCGGACTCAGCTGGACGGTGACCAACGGCATTTATATCCGGTACATGGCCATACATCCCACTTCGCCCAACGTCATCCTTGTCGCGGCCAGCAACGGTCTTTATCAAACCGCCAATGGCGGCAATTCCTGGACCAA